>JBQCEF010000302.1:0-3357 GCA_051960495.1 Nocardioides sp.
AAAGGCGCGGGCCTCCGGCTCCGTGGAGACGGTGAGCAGTGCATCGGAGTCGGCGAGCGCGATCGCCTTGTCGAGGGTCTCCTCCAAGGTGGCGAAGTGCGGCACGGAAGCCAGCGGGACCGAGACCGATGCCCGGGACAGCTCCTCATCGACCCGTGGGTCGCCTCCGTAGTCCTCGGGAAGCGGTATCGCTTCGGCCAGCAGCGCCACCGCGTCGCTGCACTCGGCGTGCCGCAGCACCTCGCTCTCCTCCGCCCCTTCCGTCAACGCGAACAGGAGGTACTCGCGGCGCAGCGCCTCGGCCTGCTGCTGCCAGCGCGCGTGCAGCATCACGGGCACGCCGAGCAGCTCCACCGTCACGGTGTCACCCGGCACCATGGCTCCGGGTCCGTGGCGCCGGGACTGCCCGGCCAGGGCGGGGCGGGCTCCTGACACCCGGAACCACACCGTCTTGCCGGTGTCCCGGACGGTGACCCCCCATTCGTCCGAAAGGTCCTCCACCAGCCGGAGCCCCCGCCCGGTCGAGGCCGTTTCACCGTAGCTGCGGGGGACCGGCCGGTGAGGACTGCCGTCGGAGACGCCGACCGTGAGCTCGGGACCGTCCGAGACCGAGACCGTGACATCGATCGGGGTACCTGCGTGCATCACCGCGTTGCTGACCAGCTCGCTCACCAGCAGCTCGGCCGCGTCTACGACGTCGCCGTCGGCGGCGTCGGCCGCAGCCGTCCGGACCAGCCGCCTGGCTGCCCCGACACTGGCGGGGGCTGCCGGCAGCTGCTCGTGCCTGCTGCTGTGTCGTGGCTGCATGAGGAGGAACGAGCGGGGGGTCAGCCGGTGATCTCGTGGGAGAGCCGGCCCCGCTCGGCGAGGTCGTCGGCGAGGAACTCCCGGAGCAGGTCGACCGCCGCCAGCACCTTCGTGCCGCGCAGCGTGTAGATCACGCTGGTGCCCACCCGCCGGGTGGAGACCACGCCCCGCTCGCGCAGGATCGCGAGGTGCTGGCTCACGTTGGACTGGCTCAGGTCCAGCGCCTCGCAGAGGTCGCTGACGCTGAGCTCGCGGTCCCGGAGCTCGTTGATGATCAGCAGCCGCTTGGGGTCGGCGATGGCCTTGCACACCCGAGCGTGCAGCTCGTGCAGCTCGGCTGCAACCTGTCTGTCCACGCTTCCTCCGGCCGTGACCCCCTACGGGTACTGCTCGATTCTAGGTTCAACCACGCTCGGCCAGGACCACGACGACCGCGGAGACGGCGAGCAGGACGGTGAACGCGGCGATGGCGCGGACCGGGCCGACGCCCATCGGCGACGTGGCGAGCTCGGTGTGGTGGGGGCGCAGGTAGCGCACCTCCACGAGGAGCAGCACGACGAGCGCCGCGAGCAGACCGGCGACGCCGGGGATCGATGCGGCGACCTTGCCGCCCGCGTGGTGCAGCAGCAGCGCGGACACGCCCCCGAGACCCAGCGCCGTGCGCTGCCAGGCCATCGCGGTGCGCTCGGCCTGCAGGCCCTCGGGGGCGCTCACTGCTCCACCAGGTCGACGATGGTGAGCACCAGGGCGGCCAGGGCCGTCAGCGTGAGCACGGCGGCGACGAGCCGCGGGATGGGTGAGGAGGGCAGCCGTTCACCGAGCCGCATCGCGCGCTCGTTGCTCTCCCAGTGCGCGTAGGAGACGCCGGCGAGCAGCCCGCCCAGCAGGATCAGCATCAGCCCCAGGGCGTGCCGCACCAGGTCGAGGCCGGGGACGAACTGCACCACCGCGACCCCGGCGGCCATCATGGCCAGCGCGGTGCGGACCCAGGCGAGGAAGGTGCGCTCGTTGGCCAGGGTGAACCGGTAGTCCGGCGTCTCCCCGACCTCGTGGAGCGGGGTGCGGCCGGTGCGGCGGGCGGAGGGCATCAGGGTCGGGCCAGCGAGGTCGAGGCGGCGCACTGGTTGCGGCCGACGTCGAGGACGTCGATCTCGTCCTCGGGCGGGCTGAGCCGTCCCGAGTTGACGAGCCGGATGGTGTCGTAGGCCTCCGGAGCGGCCGGGAGCGAGGTCACGATCTCCTCGACGAACTTCTCCATCGCCTTCTCGTTGAGCAGCGTCGCCGTGAACACGTCCTCCAGCGTAGTGACCACCCGCCCCTCGCTGTCGATCTCGTCGGCCGAGGACCAGTGCGCAGGAGCGATGATCGTGCGGGGGTCGAGCGGCCGCAGCCGTTCGTGCACGCTGCGGAAGAGGTCGCGGGCGAGCTCCTCGGCCTGCCCGGTCAGGTCGGGGCGTCCCAGGCCGCGGACGAAGACGGTGTCGCCGACCAGCAGCACGGCCTCGCTGACCAGCAGCGCGATCGTCCCCGGGGTGTGGCCGGGCAGGTGCATGCTCATCACGCGGACCTCCGCCGACCCGAGGTCGAGGACGTCGCCGTCCTTCAACGGCCGGTTCGGGAACGGTACGACGCCGCCGCAGTCCTCCGGCGGCAGGTGGTACTCCACGCCGAGCTCGGCGGCGAGCGCGGGCCCGCCACTGATGTGGTCGGCGTGCACGTGGGTGTCGACGACGTGGGTCACCCTCATCGCGTGCTCGGCGGCGAGGTCGAGGTAGGGCTGTGGTTGCCGGGTCGGGTCCACGACGATGCAGCTCTCGCCGGGCACGCCCACGACGTACGACAGGCAGGCCTTGGCCGGGCGCTGGAACTGCCAGACCCGCACCGGCGCGGGCAGTCCCTCGATCTCGAACGGCACCAGCAGTCGGTTCCACGCGTCGGTGCCGCCCTCGAGCGACCGAACGGTCTTGCCGAGGTCGCCGAACTCCTCGGCGACGAGCTCGGACCCGTTGCCCTGACCGCAGATCACGACCGCCCCGTCCAACGTCCGCTCGCACTCCGCCTCGAGGTCCTCGAAGACCCGGTGGACCGGCACGTTGCGGGTGGGCACCGGCCGGGAGCCCTCGACCTGGCCGGCCACGAACTCGTCGATGTTCCGCACGTCGAGGATCTCCGGGACCGTCCCGGCGGCGATCTCCGAGAACAGCTCGAGCGGGGTGAGGGTGTCGGCCACGGGGTCTCCTGCGAGTTCGGCGCGGGGTCTTGTTATATGCGCAACCACGAATGTAGTGTCCGGGGTCACACTTGGCAACGCCTCGGCAGCGACGGAGAAGAGGAACCGGGCATGGCGGACAACGGGGACACGGACGTACCGGAGAGCATGACGATCGTGGCGTGGAGCGGCGATCTCGACAAGATGTGGCCGACCCTCATCCTGGGCTCCACCGGCGCCGCCTACGGGATGCAGACCACGATCTTCTTCACCTTCTGGGGGCTGTTCCCGCTGGTGCGCGAGGACCATCGGATCATCGGGTCGAACCCGTTCACCAAGAT
>JBQCEF010000303.1:0-5134 GCA_051960495.1 Nocardioides sp.
GGCCCGGCCCGTCCACGACCTGGCCACCCGCCGCGCGGAACGCACGGAGGCCCGCCCCGTGGGTCCGGTCGGGGGCGAGCAGCTGGGCGTCGACGGCCGCGCCGCGCCGGAGCAGGGCGGCGCCGGCGAACAAGGCGTCCCCGCCGTTGGCCCCGGACCCCACGAGCAGGTGCACGCGCGCGCCGTACCCGCTCCCGAGGAGCTCGAGGACGGCGTGGGCGAGTCCGGTGGCGGCGCGGTCCATCAGCACGCCCTCCGGCAGCGTCGCCATCAGCGACTCCTCGGCGGCGCGGACCTGCTCGACGGTGTGGGCGCTGCGCATGCGTTTCACCCTAGTCGGCGGCCCCCGAGGCGGTCAGCGACCGGCGCTCACCAGCGGTAGCGGGCGTGCACCACCACGACCCCACCGGGGAGCACGTCTGCGCCCGTGCAGGTGGCGCGGGGATCGGGCCAGTCGTCCCGCCGGCACTCCTCGGTGCGGAGGCCCAAGGCGGCCACGACCTCGTCGAGCGCGGAGCAACCCGTCGCTGGGCATACCAACAGGCACAACGGTCGCCCTGGGGCCTCGCTGAGCGGCAGGCACGGCCGGCCGAGGCCTGTCTGCCTGTCGAAATGCCTGCCGACGCCAGCGACGCGCACGGCCAGCGAGCACGACCCGCGGCTGCTCAGTCGGCCGCGGTCACCGCGAGGACGCCTCCGCACCGGAGCCGGCGACGGCGAGCCGGTGGTAGGTGACCTGCCACGGGTGCTCACCGCGACCGGACTCGATCCAGCCGTCCTCACGGATCGCCGCCCGGAGTTCCTCCAGCGCCTGGTTCATCCCCGGTGCCCATTCCTCCTGCGGCAGCATCGTCTTGCCGAGCGGAAGCCGGCCCCAGCTGTAGGGGGCGGCGAACGTCGGGCTCGTGTACACCGGCCGCCCGCCGACCAGCCCGACGAAGTGCCACATCTGGGTCCCGGCGAGCAGAAGTCCCAGCATGGATGTCCACATCGACCGCGCCGCGGCATCCTCGAGCTCCACGACCAACGTCTCTTGCGTTCCCCCACGATCTTCGATGTCCATGGTTTCTCCCCAACCTCAGATCGAAAGACCTCGACGCCTCCATGGTGTGACGCGTCACCGCTGCAGCCCAGAGGCGAACGGCAGGGGCTGCCCGGAGCACCGGGCCGGACCTCAGTCCTCGAGCACCACCATCGCCGACGCGATCCCGGCGTCGTGGGACAGCGAGACGTGCACGGTCCGCGCGCCGAGGTCGTTGGCGCGTGCGAGCACCGACCCGCGGATCTCGAACTGCGGGTTGCCGGTCGACTCCGAGACCACCTCGGCGTCGAGCCAGTGCATGCCGGTGGGCGCCCCGAGCGCCTTGGCCAGCGCCTCCTTGGCGGCGAACCGGGCCGCCAGCGAGGCCAGCGGCCGCTCGCGCTCCTGCTCGGTGAACAGCCGCTCGCGCAGCGTGGGGGTCCGCTCGAGGGCCTGCTCGAACCGGCCGATGTCGACCACGTCGATGCCTACCCCGATCACCGCCACCGCGCCGGTCCTACTCGACCGTGACGGACTTGGCGAGGTTGCGCGGCATGTCGACGTCGTGGCCCATCGCGGTCGCGAGCTCGCAGGCGAACAGCTGCAGCGGCACGACGGCCACCATCGGCTGGAGCAGCGTCGGCACGCTCGGCAGCGGGATGAGCACGTCGGCGTACGGCGCGACCGCGTCGTCACCGTCCTCGGCGAGCACGATCGTGCGCGCACCGCGGGCCCGGACCTCCTGGATGCCGCTGACCATCTTGTCGTGCAGGAAGTCGCGGCCCCGGGGAGGTACGACGCAGATCACGGGCATGCCGTCCTCGACCAGCGCGATCGGTCCGTGCTTGAGCTCGCCCGCGGCGAACCCCTCCGCGTGGATGTAGGCGAGCTCCTTGAGCTTCAGCGCGCCCTCGAGCGCCACGGGGTAGCCGGCGTGGCGGCCCAGGAACAGCACGGACTTCGCGTCGGCGAGCTCGCGGGCGAGGTCCTCGACCCGGCCGGAGTCGTCGAGCATCCGCTGCACGTGGGACGGCATCTTCTCCAGCTCGCGCACGATCGCGGCGATCTCGTCGCCGAACTTCGTGCCCCGCACCTGCGCGAGGTAGAGCGCCAGCAGGTAGCACGCGACCAGCTGGGTCATGAAGCCCTGGGTCGAGGCCACGCCGATCTCGGGGCCGGCGTGGGTGTAGATCACCGCATCGGACTCGCGCGGGATCGTCGAGCCGTTGGTGTTGCAGATCGCGAGCACCTTCGAGCGCTGCTCACGCGCGTGCCGGATCGCCATCAGCGTGTCGGCGGTCTCGCCGGACTGGCTGATCGCGACCACGAGGGTGTCGCGGGTGAGGATCGGGTCGCGGTAGCGGAACTCGTGGGCGAGCTCGACCTCGCAGGGGATGCGGGTCCAGTGCTCGATCGCGTACTTCGCCACCAGTCCGGCGTAGAACGCGGTGCCGCAGGCGACGACGATGATCTTGTCGACGTCGCGCAGCTCGTCCTCGCTGATCCGGATCTCGTCGAGCTGCAGCGCTCCGGAGGCGTCGTGGCGGCCCAGCGTCGAGTCGGCGATCGCCCGTGGCTGCTCGTAGATCTCCTTGCGCATGAACCAGTCGAAGCCGTCCTTCTCGGCGGCCGACAGGTCCCAGTCGACGTGGTAGTGCTTCGCCTCGGCGGGGGCGCCGTCGAAGTCGGTGACCTCGACGCTCTGGCGGGTGATCGTCACGACCTGGTCCTGCCCGAGCTCGAGCGCGTCGCGGGTGTGCTCGATGAACGCGGCCACGTCGGAGGCGAGGAAGTTCTCGCCCTCTCCGACGCCGACGACCAGCGGCGAGTTGCGGCGCGCGCCGACCACCCGGTCCGGGTCCTCGGCGTCGACGGCGACGAGGGTGAAGGCACCCTCGAGCCGCCGGCAGACCCGCTGCATGGCCTCGGTCAGGTCGGCGCCGCCGGCGACCTCGGCCTCGACCAGGTGCGCCGCGACCTCGGTGTCGGTCTCCGAGCGCAGCTCGTGACCCTTCTCCTCGAGCTCGCGTCGCAGCGCGGCGAAGTTCTCGATGATCCCGTTGTGCACCAGCGCCACCCGGCCGTCCTGGCCCAGGTGGGGGTGGGCGTTGCGGTCGGTGGGCGCGCCGTGCGTGGCCCAGCGGGTGTGCCCGATCCCGGTCGTCGAGGCGGGCAGGGGGCTGTCGGCGATCGCCTTGTCGAGATTGCCGATCTTGCCGGCCCGCTTCTCGAACGCGATCTTTCCGTCGACCGCGAGGGCGACCCCGGCCGAGTCGTAGCCGCGGTACTCCAGCCTGCGCAGGCCTTCGACGACCACTCCCTCGGCCTGCTGCGGCCCTACGTACCCGACGATTCCACACATGGCCGCAACTCTACTTCCCGGACACCTCGGTCCCCGGGGGCGGCGCGACGACGCCGGGACGAACCGGCAGAATGCCGGGCATGGCCCCAGCGAACGGCAACGGCGGCGACCGCGACCACGGTCCGTACGTCGAGCTCGACCGTGCCGCGTGGGCCGCGCTCGGCGCCACCACGCACCAGCCGCTGAGCGAGGACGAGATCGACCGGGTCCGCGGCCTCGGCGACGAGCTCGACCTCGACGAGGTCCAGCAGGTCTACCTCCCGCTGTCGCGGCTGCTGAGCATGTACGTCAGCAGCGCCACCGCCCTGCACCGGGCGCAGGAGGCGTTCTTGAACCTGCCGCAGCCGCCGCGCACGCCGTTCGTCATCGGCCTTGCCGGCTCGGTGGCGGTCGGCAAGTCGACGACCGCGCGAGTGCTGCAGCAGATGCTCGCGCACTGGCCGGAGCACCCGTCGGTGGCGCTGGTGACCACCGTCGGCTTACTCTACCCCAACGCCGAGCTCGAGCGCCGGGGCATCCTGCACCGCAAGGGCTTCCCCGAGTCCTACGACCGCAAGGCCCTGCTCCGCTTCGTCATCGACATCAAGTCGGGCAAGGACGAGGTGGTCGCCCCGACGTACTCCCACCTGGTCTATGACGTGGTGCCGGACCAGAACGTGGTGATCAACCGCCCCGACATCGTCATCGTCGAGGGGCTCAACGTGCTCGCGCCCGCCCGGGTCCGGCCCGACGGGCGCACCGGGCTCGCGATCAGCGACTTCTTCGACTTCTCGGTCTACGTCGACGCGGCCACCGCCGACATCCGGCGCTGGTACGTCGAGCGGTTCCTGCGGCTGCGGGAGACCGCCTTCCGCAACCCCGCGTCGTACTTCGCGAAGTACGCCGGCCTCACCGCGGACGAGGCGATCGCCGAGGCCAACCGGATCTGGGACACGATCAACGGCCCGAACCTCAAGCAGAACGTGCAGCCGACCCGCGGCCGCGCGACCCTGGTGATGCGCAAGGCCGGCGACCACTCGGTGCGCTTCGTCCGGCTGCGCAAGCTGTGAACGCCGTCGGCAGGCCAGGCACCTAAAAGGATGTGACGGGGACGGTCCTCGCCACCTAGCGTTCGGCCTCATGCAGACACGAGCACTGGACCCCTCCGACGACGCCCAGATGCGGCGCTTCCACGAGATCATGTGGCGGGCGGAGAAGGAGGACGGCCGGCCCTGGAACCCGATGTGGACGTTCGAGGAGATGGCCGCGATGTTCCGGTCGGAGACGAGCGACCAGCGCAACCTGGGCGTTGCGACGTACGACGGGGACCGGATGGTCGGCATGGGCTTCGCCATGCTGTCGATGCTCGACAACGTCAACACGGCCTGGCTGTTCGCGGCGGTCGAGCCCGAGCTGCGTGAGCGGGGCATCGGCACGGCGGTGCTCGACGGACTGGTCGAGCTCGCGCGCCGGGAGGGCCGCACGCAGCTGCTGGCCGGGGCCGGCATCCCGTTCGAGGAGCGGGAGTCCTCGCCGATCATCGCGTGGGCCAAGCACCACGGCTTCTCGGTCGCCAACATCGAGATCCAGCGCCACCTCGACCTGCCGGTCGACGACGAGCTGCTGGACCGGATGGCGGCCACCGCGGCGGAGAAGCACGGCGACTACGAGATCCGCACCTTCGTCGGCCGCATCCCCGACGAGCTGCTCGCCTCGTGGTGCGAGCTCGACAACCGGTTCATGCTCGAGGCACCGCTCGGCGAGGTGGAGGC
>JBQCEF010000304.1:0-2518 GCA_051960495.1 Nocardioides sp.
CTTTCGACACGGGGACTGTCAGATGGCTGCGTATCACGAGGAGGGGCCGGGCGCGCAGGCCCAGGCGAATGGAAACGGTCAGGTCAGCAGTAACGGCCAGGTCAACGGAAACGGCCAGGTGAACGGCAACGGCCACGTGGGGACGGTGACCGCGACGGTCGCTCAGCTGGACGCACTGCCGATGCAGCGCCACATCAGCCCTGTCGTAGCTGCCGCATCCGCGCGTCGGACGTTCAACGGGCTCACGCTGAGCGTGGTCATTCCCACGCTGAACGAGGCGGAGAACATCGAGCCGGTGCTGCGCCAGCTCCGTCGCTTCGACGACATCGTGCTCGTCGACGGGATGTCCACCGACGGAACTGTGGAGGCGGCTCGCAGGGTGCGCCCCGACGTTCGGGTGATCCAGCGTCCGCCCCGCGGCAAGGGCGATGCCCTGCGGGCCGGTTTCGCCGAGGCGACCGGAGACGTCATCGTGATCATGGACGCCGACGGAAGCATGGATCCGGGCGAGGTCGAGGTCTTCATGGCGATGATCGCGGTCGGGTTCGACCTCGTGAAGGGGTCCCGGATGGCCTGCGGGGGCGGGTCGCACGACCTGACCACGATCCGGCTGGTCGGGAACGCGGCGCTGTGCAAGCTCGCGAACACGCTGTTCCACACCCACTGGACCGACCTCTGCTACGGGTACCTGGCCTTCCGTCGTGACTGCCTTCCCCGGATGGCACTGACCGCTGACGGGTTCGAGATCGAGTCACAGATCCTGGGCCACGCGGCCGTTGCCGGGCTGCGCATCGCCGAGGTGCCCAGTGTCGAGATGCCGAGGATCGCGGGGGAGTCGCACCTGAACGCCCGACGTGACGGCACCCGGATCCTGCGCGCCATGCTCGCGGCGCGGTTCGCGCCGCGCACCAGACGATCAGCAGCCTCTCTGCGGCCGATCGTCGCGCCGGACCTGGCGGGGGGTGCGGTCCGATGAGCACCAACGTCATCCTCGCCCGCGGACTTCGCGGTTCCGCCAGCTGGGTGCTCGCACTTGTTCTGGCACTCACCGGTCTCAGCCTGGTGGCTGCGCCGGCCACGGCGGCCACCGTCGGCTTCACGGGTCCCTTCTACGGCCGTCCTGCCGGTACGACCGGGGGAAGCGTGCCCGGCTCGCCCACGGCGGAGAAGCCGCAGAGCAAGCTGTGGTTCGCTGACGGGTCCTGGTGGGGGGCACTGTGGAGTGACACCGCGACGAACACCGGAGAGGCGTTCACGATCCAGCGCTACGACTGGGCGGCGAACCAGTGGGTCGACACGGGCGTCAAGCTCGAGACCCGGGCTCGTTCCGACCTCGACGTGCTCTGGGCCGGCGGCCACCTGTACGTCGCGAGCAACACCGACGCCGCCACCATCCAGACCCAGGTCGTCACGGTCACCCGCTACACGCACACCGGCGGTGACAGCTGGACGAAGGACTGGATCGTCCCGGTCTCGAACGCCTACGTGTACTCGCCGGTGATCGAGATGGACAGCAAAGGTCTGCTGTGGATGACCTACACCGAAGGTGACAAGGTCATGGTCAGCCACTCGACGGTCGGAGACGAACAGGCCTGGGTGGCGCCCTACGTGCTGCCGACCCCGAACGGGGAGTCCACGGTCAGCTTCGACCCCACCAAGGACCCGAACCAGGCCTCGAGCGACATCGCCTCGATCGTGAGCTTCGACGGCGACAAGATCGGCGTGCTGTGGAGCAACCAGACCAGCGGAACCGTGTACTGGGCCAGCCACGTCGACGGGACCGCAGACAACCTGTGGACCACTCAGGTCGCGTTCAACGCTCCCGAGGGGGCCGACGACCACATCAACGTCAAGTCCGTGGTCGGTACCAACGGCGGGCGTGTCTACGCGGTCACCAAGACTTCCATGAACGGCGCCGACCCGATCTTCGAGGTCCTCGTCCTTCGCAACACCGGAGTCTGGAACAGCTACCCGTACGCCAGCGCCAGCACCAACCTCACGCGACCCATCATCCTGCTGGACACGAGCAACCAGGAGCTCTACGTGTTCGCGTCGGCGGGGGAGACGGCCAGCTCGGGCGGCGCCATCTACTACAAGAAGACGAGCATGGCGAGCCCCAACTTCGGCTCGCTCAGCGACCGCGGCACGGTGTTCATCTCCGATGACTCACTCACCTCGGTCGACCCGACGAACACCGAGCGGATCAACAACCCGTCGTCGACCAAGCAGAACCTGAACGCCACGACGGGCCTGCTCGTGATCGCCAACAACGACCCGACCGACTACTACTACTACAACCGGATGGACCTGGGCGCCGCGGACACCACGCCGCCCGTCACCACGATCGCGGGCAAGCCGGATTCGTCGACGACGTCGACCTCCGCCGACTTTACCTTCACTTCGTCGGAGGCGGGATCGACGTTCGAGTGCAGCCTCGACGCCGGAGCGTTCATGTCCTGCTCCTCGCCGGCGAGCTACGCCACGCTGGCTGTCGGGCAGCACACCTTCGCTGTCCGCG
>JBQCEF010000305.1:0-3035 GCA_051960495.1 Nocardioides sp.
CGTAGTAGCCGTCGCGGGCCAGGTCCTCGACGGTCTCCATCGCGAGGTAGGGGTTCACCGCGGCCGCGCCGTACCCGATGAGCAGCGCGACGTGGTGCACCTCGCGGACGTCGCCGGCCTCGATGACCAGGCCGACCGCCTCGAAGATCTGGGCACAGGTGTACGACGCGACGGTCGACACACCCATCTTGCTCATCACCTTGAGCACGCCCTTGCCGAGCGACTTCACGAGGTTCCTGACCGCGACCTCGGGCTCCGTGTCCACGTAGTAGCCGTCGCGGGCCAGGTCCTCGACGGTCTCCATCGCGAGGTACGGGTTGACCGCCGCTGCGCCGTACCCGATGAGCATCGCCACGTGGTGCACCTCGCGGACGTCCCCGCTCTCGACGAGCAGCCCCACCTGCGTGCGCTGCTTGGTGCGGATCAGGTGGTGGTGCACGGCGGAGGTCAGCAGCAGCGACGGGATCGGCGCGAGGTCACGACCGGAGTCGCGGTCGGACAGGACGACGAAGCGCGCGCCGGCGTCGATGGCGGCCGAGACCTCCTGGAAGATCTCGAGGAGCCGTGCGCGCAGCGCCGCTCCACCGCCGACCTCGCACCGATCCCGTCGCTGCTGCTCACCGGCGCGGTCCACCACCACCTCGTCCGCGAGAAGACCCGGACGCAGGTCGGGCTCGTCGTCGAGGCCGGTGACGTCCGCGAGGTGCACCACGTCGCCCTGCTGATCGGCTACGGCGCCGCCGCGGTGAACCCCTACCTGGCGATGGAGACCGTCGAGGACCTCGCACGGGACGGCTTCTTCGTCGACGCCGAGCCGGACAAGGCCGTCAAGAACCTCGTGAAGTCGCTCGGCAAGGGCGTGCTCAAGGTCATGAGCAAGATGGGTGTCTCGACGGTCGCGTCGTACACCGGTGCCCAGATCTTCGAGGCGGTCGGCCTCTCGCAGGAGCTGGTCGACCGCTACTTCACCGGCACCGCCAGCAAGCTCGGCGGCATCGGGCTCGACACGATCGCCGAGGAGGTCGCCCGCCGGCACCGCAAGGCCTACACGGTCGACGGCCTGCCGCCGGCGCACCGGAGCCTGGAGATCGGCGGCGAGTACCAGTGGCGCCGCGAGGGCGAGCCGCACCTGTTCGACCCCGAGACGGTGTTCCGGCTGCAGCACTCGACCCGCACCGGGCGCTACGACATCTTCAAGCAGTACACCTCGCGCGTGAACGAGCAGTCCGAGCGGCTGATGACGCTGCGCGGGCTGTTCAAGTTCAAGCAGGGCGAGCGCCAGCCGATCCCGATCGACGAGGTCGAGCCGGTCTCCGAGATCGTCAAGCGGTTCTCGACCGGGGCGATGTCCTACGGCTCGATCAGCCAGGAGGCCCACGAGACCCTCGCGATCGCGATGAACCGGCTGGGCGGCAAGTCCAACACCGGTGAGGGCGGCGAGGACCCCGAGCGGCTCCACGACCCCGAGCGCCGCAGCTCGATCAAGCAGGTCGCCTCGGGTCGTTTCGGCGTCACCGCGGAGTACCTCACCAACGCCGACGACATCCAGATCAAGATGGCGCAGGGCGCGAAGCCCGGCGAGGGCGGCCAGCTGCCCGGTCACAAGGTCTACCCGTGGGTGGCCAAAACCCGGCACAGCACGCCCGGCGTGGGCCTGATCTCGCCGCCGCCGCACCACGACATCTACTCGATCGAGGACCTGGCGCAGCTGATCCACGACCTGAAGAACTCCAACCCGTCGGCGCGCGTGCACGTGAAGCTCGTCGCCGAGGTCGGGGTCGGCACGGTCGCGGCCGGGGTGTCCAAGGCCCACGCGGACGTCGTGCTCATCTCCGGGCACGACGGCGGCACCGGCGCCTCGCCGCTTACCTCGCTCAAGCACGCCGGCGGTCCCTGGGAGCTCGGCCTGGCCGAGACCCAGCAGACCCTGCTGCTCAACGGGTTGCGCGACCGCATCGTCGTGCAGGCCGACGGCCAGCTGAAGACCGGCCGCGACGTGGTGATCGCGGCGCTGCTCGGTGCCGAGGAGTTCGGCTTCGCGACCGCGCCGCTGGTGGTGTCGGGCTGCATCATGATGCGGGTCTGCCACCTCGACACCTGCCCGGTCGGCGTCGCCACCCAGAACCCGGTGCTGCGCGAGCGCTACACCGGCAAGGCGGAGTACGTCGTCAACTTCTTCACCTACATCGCCGAGGAGGTCCGCGAGCTCCTCGCCGAGCTCGGGTTCCGCACGCTCGAGGAGGCGGTGGGCCGCGCCGAGGTCCTCGACGTCGAGCGGGCCGTGGCGCACTGGAAGGCCTCGGGCCTCGACCTGACCCCGGTGCTGCACGTGCCGGCGCTGCCCGAGGGCGCGCACCGGCACAACACCACGGCACAGGACCACGGCCTCGACAAGGCGCTCGACAACGAGCTGGTGCGCCTCGCCGAACCCGCCCTCGAGCGGGGCGAGCCGGTGCGCGCGCAGCTGCAGATCCGCAACGTCAACCGCACCGTCGGGACGATCCTCGGCCACGAAGTGACCAAGCGCTACCAGGGCGAGGGCCTGCCCGACGGCACGATCGACCTGACGTTCACCGGCTCGGCCGGCCAGTCGTTCGGTGCCTTCGTGCCGCGGGGGATCACGCTGCGGCTGGAGGGCGACGCCAACGACTACGTCGGCAAGGGCCTCTCCGGTGGTCGCGTCGTCGTACGCCCCGACCGGGAGGCGCCGTTCGACGCGTCGAAGCAGATCATCGCCGGCAACGTGATCGGCTACGGCGCCACCTCGGGCGAGATCTTCCTGCGCGGCCAGGTGGGCGAGCGGTTCTGCGTCCGCAACTCCGGCGCCGCCGCGGTCGTGGAGGGCGTGGGCGACCACGGCTGCGAGTACATGACCGGTGGCCAGGTGGTCGTGCTCGGCGCGACCGGTCGCAACTTCGCGGCCGGCATGTCCGGCGGCATCGCGTTCGTGCTCGACCTCGACGAGGCACGGGTCAACCCCGAGCTGGTGGAGCTCGCCCCCGTCGAGGGGGAGGCCGCCGAGGAGCTCGAGGCGC
>JBQCEF010000306.1:0-8980 GCA_051960495.1 Nocardioides sp.
GTGCAGCAGCGCGACCCGGACCAGGCTGGCCCAGTAGAAGGCGGTCAGCGCGCCCTGCCAGGACATCGTCACCAGCCCGCCGAGCACCGCGGGAGCGACCAGCGACACCGCGACCCAGAGCGGGAACTGCCGCGAGATGCGGACGATGTCGCGGTCCTTCATCAGGTCGGGGGCGTACTTGCGCTGCGGGGTCTGCTCGGGGCTGAACAGCCACATCAGGTGCGCGTAGAGGAAGCCCTTGGTCAGCGCCTTGAGGTCCTTGCCGTAGCGCCACGGCGAGTGCGGGTCGCCGTCGCGGTCGGAGAACTTGTGGTGCTTGCGGTGGTCGGCCACCCAGCGGATGACCGGGCCCTGGATCGCCATCGAGCCGGCGATCGCCCAGAAGATCTTCACCGCGCGGTTCGGCTTGTAGGACTTGTGCGTGAACAGCCGGTGGAAGCCGACCGTGATGCCGTGGCCGGTCAGCCAGTACATCAGGACCATGATCACCACGTCGCTCCAGCCGAGCCAGCCGCCCCAGGCGATCGGCACGGCGGCGATCACCGCCAGGAACGGCACCACGATGAAGATGCCGAGGGCGATCTGCTCCTTGCGGGACTGGATGTCCCCGCCCCAGGTCGCGGTCTGCGGCTCGATGTCGGGGCCGATGTCGGCCGGGCGGGTCGCGGTCGCGGTGGGTGGCGTCATGTGCGAGTACCTCATGAGAGATCGGGGGACGTACCTACGTAACCGTAACCTACGCAACCGTAAGTAGCCACCGGGGCGGCCATGCCGGGTCGGTCGGCCGCGGCGCGGAGCGGCCATCTCGTACGCTGTGCACGCCGATCCCCGGGGCGTTCCGGGGACGATCCCCGGTTGGTCTGTCGGCAGGGCCCGCCTGACTTTGAATCAGGACAAGCGACGTAGGTTCGACTCCTACCCGGGGAGCGAGGAGTCCGAGGACGAGCGCAGCGAGGAGGCGGGCGTGAGGTCCCCAGACTAGACAGCGAGCCAGGAGTGTCCGGCCCGGTCGGTTCCAGGAGGATTCTCGGCACCAGGCGCCGGAGATGCTCCTTTGATCGGTCGAACGAGCCGCCGAACCACCGAGAGGGAGCGAACCCGTGACGCAGACCCGGCCCGCAGCGGTCGTCGTCCTGGCCGCCGGCAGCGGCACCCGGATGAAATCCAAGACGATGAAGGTGCTCCACCCGGTGTGCGGGCGCAGCATGATCGGCCACGTGGTCACCGCCGCCCTCGCCGTCGAGCCCGAGCACCTCGTCGCCGTCGTCGGCAACGGCCGCGACCAAGTCGGGCCGCACCTGCTCGAGCTGGCTCCCGAGGCGCTGCTCGCGGTGCAGCAGACCCAGGACGGCACCGGGCACGCCGTCCGGGTGGGGCTCGACGCGTTGCGGGGCAAGGCCGGTACGACGGCGGGGACCGTCGTGGTGATGGCCGGCGACACGCCCCTGCTCCAGGGCGACACGATCGCCGCGCTGGTCGCCGACCATGCCGGCTCCGGGCGCGCGATCACGGTGCTGACCGGTGAGGTCGCCGACCCGTTCGGCTACGGCCGGGTCATCCGCGACGCGGACGGCTCGGTGACCGCGATCGTCGAGCAGAAGGACGCCGACGAGACGCAGGCGGCGGTCCGCGAGATCAACAGCGGCGTGTTCGCCTTCGACGGGGCGTTCCTGGCCGACGCGCTGACCCGGATCACCAACGACAACGCCAAGGGCGAGTACTACCTCACCGACGTCGTCGGGATCGCCCACGCCGACGGGCGGCCGGTGGGCGCCTACCGGATCGACGACGTGATGCAGACCGAGGGCGCCAACGACCGGGCCCAGCTCGCCGCCCTCGGTGCCGAGCTCAACCGGCGGATCCTCGACCGGTGGATGCGCGAGGGCGTGACGGTCGTGGACCCGGCGACGACCTGGGTCGACGCCGACGTGGTGCTCGCGCCCGACGTGACGATCCTGCCGGGGGTGCAGCTCCAGGGCGCCACGGTGGTCGCCGAGGACGCCGTCATCGGACCCGACTCGACCCTCAAGGACACCGAGGTCGGCGCCGGCGCGAAGGTCGTCCGCACCCACGCCGAGCTCGCCGTGATCGGCCCCGGCGCGACCGTGGGCCCGTTCTCCTACCTGCGGCCCGGTTCGGTCCTCGGCGCGAGCGGCAAGATCGGCGCCTTCGTGGAGACCAAGAACTCCCAGATCGGCGACGGCGCCAAGGTGCCGCACCTGACGTACGTCGGCGACGCCGAGATCGGTGAGGGGACCAACATCGGCGCCGGCACGATCTTCGCCAACTACGACGGGGTCGCGAAGCACCGCACGACGGTCGGCCGGCACGCCAAGACGGGCGCCAACAACACGTTCGTGGCCCCGGTGGAGATCGGCGACGGCGCGGTGACCGGCGGCGGCACCGTCGTACGTCGTGACGTGCCGCCCGGTGCCCTGGCGGTCTCGGCCGGTCCGCAGCGGCACCACGACCGCTGGGTGATCAACCGGCGACCGGACTCCCCGGCGGCTCAGGCGGCGCTCCAGGCACTCGAGGCGCTCGGGACGCCCGACGAGGGTGGGACGTCTCACACCGACGGCTCCCAAGTCGCTTCGGAAGGCGGATCTGGGTCACAATCCGAGTGACCCCGACCTACTCGAGGAGCCCCGTCGTGAGCGGACTGAAGCGGACGACCGAGAAGAACCTGATGGTCTTCAGCGGCCGCGCCCACCCCGAGCTCGCCGAGGAGGTCGCCGAGCAGCTCGGCACCGGACTGGTGCCGACCTCGGCCTACGAGTTCGCCAACAGCGAGATCTACGTCCGCTTCGAGGAGTCCGTGCGCGGCTGCGACGCGTTCGTGATCCAGAGCCACACCGCTCCGGTGAACGAGTGGATCATGGAGCACCTGATCATGGTCGACGCGCTGAAGCGGGCCTCGGCCAAGCGCATCACGGTGGTGATGCCGTTCTACGGCTACGCCCGGCAGGACAAGAAGCACCGCGGCCGCGAGCCGATCTCCGCGCGCCTGATGGCCGACCTGTTCAAGACCGCCGGCGCCGACCGGCTGATCACGGTCGACCTGCACACCGCGCAGATCCAGGGGTTCTTCGACGGACCCGTCGACCACCTGATGGCGCTGCCGATCCTGTCGGAGTACGTCAAGGAGAAGTACGGTCACGAGTCCCTCGCGGTCGTCTCGCCCGACGCCGGCCGGATCAAGGTCGCCGAGCAGTGGTCGGACCGGCTCGGCGGCGCGCCGCTGGCCTTCATCCACAAGACCCGCGACATCAACCGGCCCAACGAGTCGGTCGCCAACCGGGTCGTCGGCCAGGTCGACGGCCGGATCTGCGTGCTGGTCGACGACATGATCGACACCGGCGGCACGATCGTGAAGGCCGCCGAGGCGCTGATGAACGACGGTGCGGCCGGCGTGGTCATCGCCGCCACCCACGCGATCCTGTCCGACCCCGCGGTCGACCGGCTGAAGAACTGCCCGGCCGCCGAGGTCGTGGTGACCAACACGCTGCCGATCTCGCCCGAGAAGCACTTCGACAAGCTGACGATCCTGTCGATCGCGCCGCTGATCAGCCGGGCGATCCGTGAGGTCTTCGAGGACGGCTCGGTGACCTCGCTGTTCGACGGGCGCGCCTGAGCGTCGTACGACCCGGGTCGCTGCTGGACCACCGGCGCTCGATTCGCCTCGGGCGGCGCGCCTCGGCTAAGATCGTGCAGTTGCCTCGGCGAGGGAGACGTTCTCGCTCCGTGATCGACGCGGTTGCTCGGCCAGTCTCGCTGCGCCCTGCTCCGTGTCCCGGAGCCCGCGGACTCCTCGCCGGTGACCCCCATGTCTGTCATCAAGACGGTTGTCGAGAAGTTGAGCTGAGGAGTTCCCCCGATGTCTGAGAGCAACATCCAGGCTGAGTCCCGTACCGAGTTCGGCAAGGGCGCCGCCCGCCGGATCCGCCGCGCCGACAAGGTCCCCGCGGTCCTCTACGGCCACGGCAGCGACCCGATCCACCTCACCCTGCCGGGCCACGACACCATGCTCGCGCTCAAGCACGGCGGCGTGAACGCGCTGCTGACCCTGACCGTGTCGGGCAAGGAGTACCTCGCGCTGCCCAAGCAGGTCCAGCGCGACCCGATCAAGGGCTTCCTCGAGCACCTCGACCTGGTGATCGTGAAGAAGGGCGAGAAGGTCACCGTCGAGATCCCGGTGCACCTCAACGGCGAGCCGGGCCCCGACGCCCTGGTCGTCACCGACCACCCGCACGTGTCGGTCGAGGCCGAGGCCACCCACATCCCCGAGTACGTCGAGGTGTCGATCGAGGGCGCCGAGGTCGGCACGCAGATCTTCGCCAAGGACCTGCAGGTCCCCTCCGGCTCGACCGTGCTGCTCGACGAGGACACGCTGATCGTTCACGTCACCCACGCCCCGACCGCCGAGGAGCTCGAGGAGGAGCTCGAGGAGGCCGAGGCCGAGGTCGGCATCGAGCGCGAGGAGTCCACCGAGGAGGCCGCCGAGGGCGAGTCCACCGAGGGCGAGTCGAGCGAGGGTTCCTCCGAGGAGGAGTGACCTCGGGCCACGCGCCGGCGCCGCTAGGCTCCGAGCCGTGTGGCGCGCACTCGTGGATGCGATCTTCAACAGGAAGGCCGGGGATCCCGTGACCGACGGTTCGACCAGCTCCGAGAACGGTGTCTGGTTGATCGTGGGCCTGGGGAACCCCGGCCCTTCCTATGCCGGCAACCGGCACAACGTCGGCTACCGCGTCGCCGACGAGCTCGCCTCGCGGATCGGCAGTGGCTTCCGGCCGCACAAGTCCGGCCGCGCCGAGGTGGTCGAGGGCCGGCTCGGCGGGCCCATGTCAGGCGCGGGATCGGGTGGCGGCGTGCGCGTCGTACTCGCCCGCCCGCGCTGCTACATGAACGAGACCGGGGGACCGGTCTCGACGCTCGCGAAGTTCTACAAGGTCCCGGTCGAGCGGGTCGTCGCGATCCACGACGAGCTCGACATCGGCTTCGACACGCTGCGCCTGAAGAAGGGCGGCGGCGACAACGGCCACAACGGGCTGCGGTCGATGCGCGCCTCGCTCGGGTCCGGGGAGTTCTACCGGGTGCGGGTCGGCATCGGCCGCCCGCCGGGGCGGCAGAACCCGGCCGACTTCGTGCTGTCGGACTACTCCTCGGCCGAGCGCAAGGTGCTGCCGTTCCAGGTCGACCGTGCCGCCGACGCGATCGAGACCCTGCTCACCGAGGGGCTCGACGCGGCGCAGAGCCGCTACAACAGCTGAGACGTCCGTACGACGAACCGCCGCCCCGACCGACGATCCCCCTGACGAGAAGTGAGGTACCCGTGACCGAGATCCCCACCCCGCCCGAGGGCGTCCTCGAGGACGACCACCGCTTCGCCGCCTGGGCCGCCACCGTGGCGGGCGACCTGCTGACCGAGGTCCGCACCCAGGGCCTGGAGGGCAAGGAGCTCAAGGACGCCGGCGACGCCGCGGCGCAGGACCAGCTGATGCGCATCCTGGCGGCCTACCGGCCCGACGACTCGGTGCTGTCGGAGGAGAGCAAGGCGACCCATACCGACGCCGGGCGGCTCGAGGCGGACCGAGTGTGGATCATCGACCCGCTGGACGGCACGCGGGAGTTCTCCGAGCCGCCGCGGGAGGACTGGGCCGTTCACGTCGCGCTGTGGGCCCGGACCGGTGCGGACGCCGGCGAGCTCGTGGCCGGCGCCGTCGCCCAGCCCGGCCTCGCGACCACGTTCCACACCGGCGAGCCGCCGGTCGTCCCGGCGCGCACCTCGGACCGGCCCCGCATCGCGGTGTCGCGGACCCGCCCCCCGGCGTTCGTGCAGGCGATGGCCGAGGAGATCGGCGCCGAGCTGGTGCCGATGGGGTCCGCCGGCGCGAAGGTGATCTCCGTGGTCCGCGACGTGAGCGACGCCTACGTGCACGCCGGCGGGCAGTACGAGTGGGACTCCGCCGCCCCCGTCGCCGTCGCCCGCGCCGCCGGACTGTTCACCAGCCGCGTCGACGGGTCGCCGCTGGTCTACAACCAGGCCGACGTGATGCTCCCGGACCTCGTGGTGTGCCGCCCCGAGCTGTCCGAGCCGATCCTCGAGTTCATCCGCCGGCACGGCACCGACTGAGCCGGTGGCGGTGAACTCGGGGGAGCCGGTCGGGTCAGCGGGCGGGGAGCCGGGCCGGTCCGGTCCCGTCCGAGCCGTCCTGTGGGACGCCGACGGCGTGCTGCAGCACCTGCCCGCCGGCTGGGAGGCGTCGATGCGTCCGGTCGTCGGCCACCTCGTCGACGACGTGGAGGCCTTCCTCGCCGAGGCGTTCGCCGCGGAGCGCCCGGCGCTCACTGGTGACGCCCGGTGGGTCGAGGTGCTGCCGGTGCTGCTCGAGAAGTGGGGGATCGCCGACTCCTACGACGACGCGCTGGACGTCTGGCTGACGATCGAGCCGGTCGCGGAGACCCGCGAGCTGGTCACGGCCCTGCGCGACGCCGGCGTGCGGTGCTACCTGGCGACCAACCAGGACGAGCACCGGGGCCGGCACATGCACGAGAACCTCGGCTACGCCGACCTGTTCGACGACACCTTCTACTCCTTCGAGATGCGGGTGGCGAAGCCGGACCCGTCGTACTTCCGGGCGATCCTCGACCGGCTCGGCCTCCCCGCCGACGAGGTGCTGTTCGTCGACGACAACGCCACCAACGTCGAGGCCGCCCGGTCGGTCGGCCTGCGGGCCGAGCGGTGGCACGTCGACGACGGCGTCGAGGTGCTGCGCGAGCACCTGCGCCGGCACGGCCTGCCCGTCTGAGCCTCGCGGCGCCGGCCGTCCTCACAGTTCAATTGCAGCCGCGGGACGTGTCGCGGGGCAGGATCGGCCTCACAACCGGTCAATTGCCGCCGTACGACGCTCGCCCCCGCCGGCCCTATGCGTCCGGGTCGGCCGGCGGCTCGGCCCCCTCGGCCTCGTCCCGGGCCGCCCACTCCAGCAGCGGCGCGATGTCGAACACGTGGTCGTCGATGTCGGCGTGCAGGTCGCCGAGCTCGGCGAACCGGTCCGGCACCGTGGCGATCGTGAAGTCGCCGGGCTCGGCGTCGTCGACCTCGTCCCAGCGGATCGGCGTGGAGACGGTCGCCTCGGGGTTGCCGCGGACCGAGTACGCCGCCGCGATCGTGTGGTCGCGGGCGTTCTGGTTGTAGTCCACGAACAGCGCCGCGGGGTCACGGTCCTTGCGCCACCACGTCGTGGTCACGTCGTCGGGTGCCCGCCGCTCGACCTCGCGCGCGAACGCGAGGGCGGCCCGCCGTACATCGGTGAACCCGTGGTCGGGGGCGATCCGCACGTAGACGTGCATGCCGTTGCCGCCCGAGGTCTTCGGGTAGCCGACCGCCCCGAGCTCGTCGAGCACCTCGTGGGCGACGTGGGCCACCCGCCGTACGGTCGCGTAGTCGCACTCCGGGCCTGGATCGAGGTCGATGCGCCACTCGTCGGGCTTCTCGGTGTCCGCGCGCCGGCTGTTCCACGGGTGGAACTCCACCGTCGACATCTGCACCGCCCAGATCACCTGCGCCAGCTCGGTGACGCACAGCTCGTCGGCGGTCCGGTTCCAGCGAGGGAAGTGCACGCGGACCGTCTCCATCCACGGCGGCGCCCCCGACGGCAGCCGCTTCTGGTGCACCTTCTCGCCGCTCACGCCGGTGGGGAACCGGTGCAGCATGCACGGCCGCTCGAACAGCGCGTTGACGATCCCCGGCCCCACGGCGAGGTAGTAGTTCGCCAGGTCGAGCTTGGTCTCCCCGCGCGCCGGGAAGTAGACCCGGTCGGGGTTGGACAGCCGCACGACCTTGTCGTCGATCTCGAGCTCGACCGCGGGGCTCTTCGAGGAAGCCATGCTGCCGAACCTAGCCGAGCCGATATCCGGTTGACCGGCGACGACGGCGTCGGCGAGGGTCGCGGGGTGAGCTGGCGCATCGAGACGCGTGCCGACGCGGAGCTCGAGGACGTCCTCACCGGCCGTCTCGTCGAGCACAACATCGCCGGCTCCGACCTCGTCCGGCTTCGCTTCGAGCCGGGCAACCTGGCCTCGCGGCCCGTGGCCGCCTTCGCGCTGGCGGACGGAACGGCGGACAGGTCGGCGGACAGCCGTGCGCGCCTGCTCGGTGGCTGCACCGGGCACACCGAGGACGTCTGGCAGTGGCTCACCGTCGACACGATGTGGGTGCGCCCGGACCACCGCGGCACGGGCCTCGGGACGGCGCTGCTCACCGCGGTGGAGGACGAGGCGAGGGCGCGCGGCTGCCGGTGGGCCAAGCTCAACACCTGGGACTTCCAGGCGCCGGGCTTCAACGAGGCGAACGGCTACGTGGAGTACGGCCGCGAGCTCGACTACCCGCCGGGCCACGTCAACCACCTGATGCGCAAGGAGCTCTGACCGGCGGCGCGCGAAGTTCCTCGACGCCCAACCGCTCTTGCGGCAGGCTGCCGCCATGACGTCCTACATCTCGCACACCACCGTCGACTGCACCAACGCCTACGAGCTCAGCGAGTGGTGGAAGCAGGTGCTGGGGTACGTCGACCTCGCGGGCGACCCCAACGAGCCCGGGCACGAGGAGTGCATGATCGAGCAGCCCGGAGGCGGCCACCGGGTGCTGTTCATCGAGGTCCCGGACCGCAAGCAGGTCAAGAACCGGATCCACTTCGACATGCGCCCGACGTCCGGGACCCGCGACGAGGAGGTGGCGCGGCTGATCGACCTGGGGGCGCGCGAGGTCGACGACCAGCGCAACCGCTACGGCCCCGGGATCGGCTGGATGGTGCTCGCCGACCCGGAGGGCAACGAGTTCTGCATCCTGCGCAGCGAGGCCGAGATCGCGGCCGCTCCGGTGGCTGCGGACTGAGCCGAGGACGCCGTCATGCCCGCCCCCGGGGCCGTCCTCGACGAGCGGCTGCACGAGCTCGTCGGGCAGCTGCACGCCGCCGAGCAG
>JBQCEF010000307.1:0-6064 GCA_051960495.1 Nocardioides sp.
ACTCTGACTCCAGCGCGGCCGGCTCACAGCCCCACACCGACTCTTCGGACAAGCCACTTCCCGGACCCGCCACCACAGATCCTAGAACCCCACTGCCGGCCGCTTCTTGACACAGAGGGGAGCCATGTGCGGTCGCCTCGACGCTCCTCTACAGGAAGCGACGAACGTCTCTCGCTGTGCTCACAGGGCCTCCGAGCGCGGACATGATCGCGCCGACGGTCACCCGGAGGTCCGCCGAGGCGTCGAGCACTATTTCTCCGGGCACGCCGAGCAGGTCTGAGGGTACGTACCAACGCCGAAACTCCTCAGGTGACACCTCCATCCCCAAGGGGCGCTCTTCGTGCCGACGCAGCGCGTCGTCGAGCGAAACCTCCAGGTAGAAGACGTGGGACGGCCCGGCGTGCTCAGCGATGACTCGGCACAACATTTCGCGATAGTGCGACGCCACGAGGATGCCCTCGACGATGACGTTGTACCCGATGCTCGCGCAGTAGCGGATGTTGTTCTCCAAGAGGCCGACGTTGTCGCCATTCGCAACGTCGTGCTCCCGCAGAACGACCCGCCGGAAGTGGTCCTGGCCAATGTTCGCTGTACCCGGACCCAGATTGCGCTGGAGTTCGCTGGCCACGGTGCTCTTCCCAGACGCGGAGTTGCCGCGCAGAACGATCAAGTGCGGGCCGTGGTCCATGACCGAGACCGTAGCGGCCGTACGCCCTCATCTCGGCATTATGCCGGTGATCCGTGGGCGGTTTGGTCATGATGCTTCGCCTTCCGTGAGGCCGGTGAGGAGCTGGTCGAAGAGGGCGGCTCGGTGGTGCTGGCCCTTGGCTGCGGCGTCGTCGTGCTGGGCCTGCAGGGTGGGTCGGAACTCGATGCTGGTCTGGAAGAAGCTGCAGTTCTCGCAGATCGCTTCGAAGGCACAGTCGAGCTCGGTCGGGCGGGTGCAGTGGCCGTTGCCGAGGAGCCGGTGGTGCTCACGACGCAGCCTCGCCATCTTCGGTCCGATCGCGTCGGCCGGCAGCGGGTCGCTCGTGGCGTAGAGGGCGTCGACCTGGTCGGTGACGGCGAAGTACTCATCGGCCACGGTGCGGTTGGCGATCTTGGCGTAGCGCAGGGTCATGTCCATGCTGCGGTGCCCGAGCATCGCCGCGATCGCCTCCAACGACATGCCCCGGTTGATGGCTTGGGTGGCCAGGGTGTGACGCAGCTGGTGGGGGTGGATGTGTGGCAGCCCGGCGGTGGCGCCGGCCTTGTTGATGAACCGTGTGACGGTGTGCCGGTCCAGCGCGCGGCCGTTCTCGCGGGGTAGCAGCAGCGGGTGCCCGGGCGGCACGTGCGCGGTGCGGTAGTCGGCGATCAACTGCACCAGCTGCGGGTGCAGGGGCAGGTAGCGGTCCTCGCGCAGCTTGCCGACCGGGACGTGCAGCCAGGGTGCGGCCCCGATCTGGACGATGGCGTCCGCGGACAGCGCGGTGAACTCGCTGACCCGCAGCCCGGTACGCAGCAGCACCTCGACGGTGACCCGGATCAGCAGCCGGGACTGGGCCTGGGCGGCGCGGAGCAACTTCGTCGCGGCGGCATCATCGAGCGCCTTGGGCAGCGGGTGGTCCTGGCGGGGCAGATCGCCGGGGAACATCGGCACCCGCGCCGGCGCTTCGTCCCAGCCCCACTCGTCGATCCGGACGAAGAACATCCGCAGCGTGCCGAGCCGGTGCGCCAGGGTCGCGGTGGTGACCCGTGCCTTGTTCTGCCCGGGCCGTTTCGCCAACCACGGCTTGTAGTCCTCGACATGGTGACGGGTGACCTGACCGACGCTGGTGACCTCGGGGGCAGTCTCGAGCAGGAACGCGGCGAACGACCGCAGCGCCAGGTCGGCGCCGGCGACGCTGCCCGGCCGCAGCACGCAGCCGATCTGCTCCAGGTAGCGACGCATCGGCGCCACGATCTGCGGGCGACCGCTCAGCTGCTCCCAGGTCGGCAGCAGCAGTGGCCCGCTCACCGGGCGCTCCCACCGGTCGCGCTCGGCATGTTGCCGTAGAGCTGGGCGTCGAGGACCTCGGCGGCCTTGCGGTACTGCGAGGCCAGCCAGTCATCGGCCAGGTGCAGGTAGATCCTGGTGGACTCGATTGAGGCATGACCAGCCTGGGCCTGGACCGCTTCGAGTGCCATCCCGGCCTCCCGGAGCCGGGTCAAGCAGGTGTGCCTCAGCTCGTGGCAGGTCGCATGCGTCAACCCGGCGCGACGACGAGCACTGGTCAGCACCTCGTCCAATCCCTTGGCCGACAACGGCTTCCCACGGTTGGGGCCCTTCAACACGACGAAGACCCGGTCGGTGTCCGTCCCGGCCGGGCGCTCGCTGTCGAGGTAGGCCACGACAGCGGCGAAGAACCGCGAGGACACCGGCACCAGGCGTTGGTGGCCGCCCTTGCCCTCAGCGATGAACACCCGACGTTCCGCGACCCGCAGGTCCTCCAGGCGCAACCCGAGAACCTCACAGCGGCGAAGCCCACCGAACACCATCGACGCGACCATCGCCCGGTCCCGGTGCGTACGCAGCGCGGCGGTCAGCTGGTCAACCTCGGACGGCGTGAGAATCCGCGGCAGCCGGCGGGTGCGTCGGGTCAACGGCACCCCCTGCCCGGGACGGGACCGCTCCCGACGCGTCGGCAGCCCCCGGGGCACCGGGTTCGCGCCGATGTCCCCGCGGGCCTGCAGGTAGGCGAAGAACCCCGAGATGATCGACAACCGCCGCGCCACCGTGCTGATCGCGACCCCGGCCACCTCCTGTGGGGTGTCGACCGGCGCCACCATCGTGGCGTGCCGTCGTCCGGTGCGCTGCGCGGTGATGAACCCCAGCACATCCGCGGGAACGACCTCATCCGGTGGCTTGGGGACCACGCTGAAGAACACCTTCAGGTCGTACGCGGCAGCCAGCACCGTGTTCGGCCGGCACCGACCTTCCAAGAACTCCAGATAGTCGTCGACCAGCGGCATCCCCAGCCGCACCACCGGCTCCCCGGACGGCCCTCGAGAGCGGATCAGACACGGGTCGGTCACGGACATCTCGAAGCCTCCAGCTCCGTCGACAGGCAGCCACAACGGCTGGTCGAAATGTCCCGAAAGATCACCGGCATAACAAGCATGACAGGGCGTGCAGCGGCCGTGCAGTTCAAGCGCAAATCGGTGAGACTTTTCCTTTCTTCGTAAATGCGCCGACTTCGCCGGCGCGGCTCCGGCTGCGGGCGGCGCCCCGGCGCCGTCCTCGCCGGGCTGTCTCAGAAGGCATAGCGAAACCCCGTCCCCTCGCCACGAATGATCCGGTCGCCGACCGCCGAGTCAAGAGCGCGTTCGCGTCGCTGCGCGATCGAGCAAGCTCGACTCCTGACACGGCGGCCGGCGACCTCGGGTAGGGCAGCTACGAGGGGCCGGGGGAGTGCGGCTGGAGGCGCGAGCAGTCCGCAATAGTCCGCACGAGGTCCAGAAACACTGAATGCAGCGTCAAACGTCGAATGCCGTTTCCGCAGGTCAGACGCCTAATGAGACGCCCTGCGATGACCGCAGATCAGTCCCTAGATCCCTCATAATCCTTGGGTCGTGGGTTCGAGCCCCACCCGCCCTACCACGCTGACTGTTGACGTCGGTTGATGCTTCACGGTGGCACACCGCCGAGCTGGTCTGACTACGCCGGCATGGCCTGGCGGGCCTGGCGGCGAACCTCGGCGCGGCGGAAGCCCTCGGCGAAGAAGTCGACGTCGAACCAGGTGGGAAACGTGCGTGCCAGTCGGCTCGGGCCCAGCAGGCGCACGCTGCCCGCGGTGACGAGGTCGCGAAACGGCACCATGCCGAGCAGCCACCGGTGCATCTGCCCGGTGTCGGCCTCCAGCGCCAGGTCGACGTCGTAGCCGGGGTTGGACTGGCAGACGGTGATGGCCCGTCGCTCGACCACCAGCCACCCCTCGGCGCCTCCCGGGCCGGTAAGGGACAGGTGCACGACGGTCCGCTGCTCCGGCAGCTTGGTCGGTACGGCGTGCTGGTGCATCCGCCACATCAGGGACAGGGCGTCGCAGTCCTCCTCGGTCGGATCACCGAAGACCCACTCCGCGGCCCAGTGCCCGATGGCCCACACGATCGGCGTGAGCGCCTCGCCGGACTCGGTGAGCGTGTAGCGGCCGGGGCGCCCACGCTCGTTGCCCTCGCGGTGCACCAACCCGCGGCGCTCGAGCAGTCGCAGTCGCTGCGCCAGCATGCTGCGGCTGATCCGCGGGATGCCCCGGTGGATCTCGTTAAACCCGGCGGCTCCCACCATCAGCTCCCGGATGACCAGGGGGGTCCACCGGTCGCCCAGCACGTCGACCCCGACGGCGATCGGGCAGTAGTCCGCGTACCTCGACATAGGGAGATCGTGACGGCTCGGCCCCGCGAGGGGTAGTGCAATTTCCGAACTGGTCGCCCGCGGCGTGGA
Organism: Nocardioides sp.; assembly: GCA_051960495.1. GTDB lineage: Bacteria > Actinomycetota > Actinomycetes > Propionibacteriales > Nocardioidaceae > Nocardioides_B. Next base: position 4,463 of record JBQCEF010000307.1, read on the forward strand.
CCGGCCCGCATCCGTCTTGTCCCCGTTTGCAGCGAAGATCGCGCCGCGATGGGCGGTACGAGCTCCGTACTCGTCGCGGCTCCTCGCCGCCCGGAGGCTGGTGTCTCGACCGGCCCCGACCGGGGCCACAGCGAAAGGGCTCGACCATGACCACCACTCCACCAGCCTGGACCTCTCCACCGTCAAGGCCCGGCAGCAGAAGACCTGGGCGAGCGGCGACTACGGCGTCGTCGCCTCACGCATCGTGCTCGTCAGCGAGCAGCTGGCCGACCAGGCCGAGCTCCGCGCCGGCTGGCGCGTGCTCGACGTCGCCTGCGGCAACGGCAACACCACCTTGGCCGCGGCACGTTCCGGCACCCACGTCGTGGGCATCGACTACGTGCCGGAGCTTCTCGAAGGTGCACGACAGCGTGCGCTCACCGAGGGGCTCGACGCGGAGTTCACGCTCGGCGACGCAGAGAACCTTCCGGCCGACGACGACACGTTCGACGCCGTGATCAGCGTCTTCGGCGCGATGTTCGCCCCGGACCACCAGCGCACCGCAGACGAGATCGTCCGGGTCGCGAAGCCGGGCGCCACCGTGGCACTCGCCTCGTGGACGCCCGACGGCTTCATCGGGCAGATGTTCAAGGTCATCACGTCCTACGTCCCGGCTCCTCCCGGCGTCTCCTCGCCGCTGCTGTGGGGGAGCGAGGAGCACGTCGAGCAGCTGTTCGGGGACTCCGCCGCACGAATCCGCTCGGCGCCGCGCACCTCGACGTTCCGGCACACCTCCGCGGACGACTTCGTGTCCTTCTTCCGGCGCTGGTACGGCCCCACGCTCAAGGCGTTCGACGCGCTCGACGAGCCGGCCCAGCGTGACCTCGCCCGCGATCTCGCCGACCTGGCCCGCCGCTTCGACCGGTTCGGTGACGGGGTCAGCGTCGCCATGCCGTCCACCTACCTCGAGACCGTCATCACCCTCCGCTGAGCACCCCATCCCTACACCGGTTGCCGAATCCAGACGGCCGCGGGAGCATCCAGTCGCATGTCTGGCAACGAAGCGTTCGACCCGGGGCCGGCCGAGAAGGTTGCGTGACATCGGTCTCGAATTGTTGCGGCCGCCGAAATTCAGGAATTCATCCGGCCTCGCGGCGTCGCGCCGCTTACGTTGATCGCGTTTCGTGAACCCTTCAGCAGAACTCGGAGCTCCACATATGCGTATGACGCGCAACTCCACGGCTCGCGCCGCCCTGGTCGCGACTGCCTCGGCCGCACTGGTCGTCACCTCGTCCGCGTTCGCCGGCGCCGCCGTCGACGACTCGAAGCTGGTCCCTCGCTCGCACTTCGTGATGGCGCCGGACGGCTCCACCGGTCTGACCGCCAAGGGCGCGAAGATCCCCAACATCGACTCGGTGAAGTCGACGATCCGCCACTACTACGGCGCGACTGACCCGGCCAACCCCGGCATCGCCGACAAGACCGACTCGCCCTACATCACCGAGATGAAGGCGATCGAGACGGCGATCCTGGCGCAGATGCCGCAGGCTCCCGCTCCGAACCTGGCCGTGGTCCTCGACGCGGACGACACCACGCTGTGGACCTACGACATGGAGGACGGGG
>JBQCEF010000308.1:0-12227 GCA_051960495.1 Nocardioides sp.
CGACTGGGTTGATAGGCCGGAGGTGTACAGCAGTAATGCCCAGCCGACCGGTACTAATAGGCCGAGGGCTTGTCCCTCAAAGATGTTGCGCGTCCACTGTGTGGTTCCCGAGTTACGGTCGGGAACCAGCTTTGAGCAAGTCACGAGACTTTTTCTGAGTTGGTTGATCTAACTCCATAGAGTTTCGGCGGCCATAGCGAAAGGGAAACACCCGGCTCCATTCCGAACCCGGAAGTTAAGCCTTTCAGCGCCGATGGTACTGCAACCGGGAGGTTGTGGGAGAGTAGGACGTCGCCGGACATACTTTGGCAAGGGGCCACCCGTTCACGGGTGGCCCCTTTGCATTTCCCCACCCGCCCGTTTTTCCGGCGGGCCACCGGGGCCTGAGATGATGGTCGCTGCCGACGCCGGCGACCGGCCGAGAGCACGACGTACGAGGAGAACAGTGGTGGCCCAAGGACGAGGATCGCAGCCGCGCCGCGGCGACAAGCCGCGTGGTGGCGACAAGCCGCGCAGCGGCGGCCAGCGCGGACGGGCGAGCGAGGCACGCGGCGCCGGGACGTCTCGTGGTCGCGACGATCGGCAGGACCGCCGGGGAGGTCGCCGCGAGGACGACCGCCGGATCCGGCCCCGCGACGCCGCGGAGCGCAGCGCCGAGCAGGCGAAGTACGACGGTCCCGAGCTCGACCCGGCCATCACCGGCAAGGAGCTGGACCGCAACGTGCTCCAGCAGCTGCGCGGCCTCCCGGAGAAGCTGGCGGCGCGAGTTGCCCGCCACCTCGTCGCGGCCGGGCAGCTGCTCGAGGAGGATCCCAAGACCGCCTACCAGCACACGCTGGCCGCGCGGGCGCGTGCGGCGCGGATCGCCGTGGTGCGCGAGGCCTGCGGCGAGGCCGCCTACTACGCGGGGGAGTACGCCGAGGCGCTCTCGGAGCTGCGTGCCGCCAAGCGGATGAACGGCAACACCGAGTACCTCCCGGTGATGGCCGACTGCGAGCGGGCGCTGGGCCGACCGGAGAAGGCGCTCGCGCTGGCCCGCAACCCCGCCGTGGTGAACCTCGAGGACCCGCTGAAAGCGGAGATGACCATCGTGGAGGCCGGTGCGCGCCGCGACCTCGGGGAGATCGACGCGGCCCTGCGCACCCTGGAGAGCGCGCCGTTGCGCTCGCGGTCGCGGGCCGACTGGGTGGCACGGCTCCGGTACGCCTACGCCGACACCCTCCTGGCCGCCGGCCGGACCGAGGACGCGGTGGTCTGGTTCCACCGCACCGTCGGGGTCGACAGCAACGAGGTCACCGACGCTGCTGAGCGCCTGGTCGAGCTCGAGGCCTGACCCAGGCCCGAGAACGCCGGTTTTCGGCCCGCCAGCGTCCACAGCCCGACTCGTCCACACCCCGCGCGCCGGCCCCTCGGGGTTGTCGCCGCGACCTCCGAGGCTTGCCTGCGGAGGTGGTCAGTGATGACGGCAGAACAGACACTGCAGCAGGAGACCAACGTGGTCACGCTGAGCGGCAGGCTCACTGCGCAACCCGAGGAGCGCACGCTGCCGAGCGGGGACGTCCTGGTGACGTTCCGGATATCGGTGCGGCGGCGTGACACCCCGATGTCGCGAGGCTCCAAGCAGAGCGCCGACTGGGTCGACTGCGTCGCCGTGGGCGCGCGTTGCCGGCGCAGCGTGGCGTCCTGGGCGGTCGGTGACGAGGTCGCCGTGGAAGGGGCGCTGCGGCGCCGCTTCTACCGGACGGCGTCGGGCGCCTCGACCCGGCTCGAGGTGGAAGCGCTCACCGTGCGCCGGCTCTCCCGTGCGCGCTGAGCTGCTCAGCTGTCGCGCAGGTCGCGCATCACCACGCCCATCCGCGGTTTGGGCGAGAACGATGTCGACTTGCGCGGCATCCGGATCCCACGCCGGGCAGCCTCCATGACCTGGGGCAGCGAGGGCGGCCGGACGGCGACGACCAGGCCGGCGGCGCGGGTCGTCGCGTGCAGCGCCTGGTCGAGGCTGTGGTGGTAGCCGACCTGCTGCTCGGCGACGTGCCACGCGGGGAAGAGCGTCTCGTGCAGCACCGCCGCGTCGAGCTCGTGGCTGCGCTTGACGTGCAGGACCGCCCACGCGTGGCCGTCACTGACCACGAACGAGGCGACGTCCGCCTCGGCGGCGCCGTGCTCGAGGGCGGCGAAGGCGGCCTCGCGGTCGGGGACCGTGGTCAGCGCGTCCCCGCGCTCCTCGGCGAGGTCCTGCAGGTCCGAGATCGTCAGCGACGCGATCGACCGGTGGATCGGGCCGACCCGCAGCGGGTGGTCACGCTGGTCCACGAGCATCGCCAGCCCGAAGTCCCACGGTGAGGTGCCGGGCGGGGTGTCGGCGCCGCGGAGCTCGCGCTGCAGCGCCAGGTACGCCGCGTAGCGGTGGTGCCCGTCCGCGATCAGCGCCGTGCCGCCGGCGAGCTCGGCCGCGATCGCCGCATGGCACTCGGGTGAGCCCAGGGCCCACAGCCTGTGGGCGCTGCCGTCCAGCGCGGAGAAGTCCGCGAGCGGAGCCGACCGGGTGGCGTCGTCGATGAGCTCGCGCAGGCGCACCGTGCCCTCGTGGACGAGCAGGATCGGCTCGAGGTTCGTCTCGGTCGTCCGCATCAGCACCGTGCGGTCCTCGACCGGCCCGGGCATCACGTCCTCGTGCGGCAGCACGACCTGCTCGACCTCGTCGCGGAGGCCCACCAGGCCGATCAGGCCCCGTACGGTCGTCTGCTCGGCGGTGTACTCGTAGACGTAGAGCACCGGGTCGTCGTCGGCGCGCAGGTAGCCGTGCTCGCGCCAGGACTCCAGCCGGTCCCGGACGGCCAGGTAGGGACGCTCGAAGTGACGTGACAGAATCAGCCGCACGATGTTGTGCCGGTTGGCACTCTCGAGCGTCCGCACCGTCTCTGCGTCGAGCACGTCGTACGGCGGGGAGATCACCGTCGACAGGTCGCCCACCGTGGCCGCGTCGAAGCGCAGCCCGCGGAACGGCACCAGCGTCAGCGGCCGGCGCGGGGCGTCCTCGGAGGTGCGGGAGTCAGCGGTGCCGGCCATCGGAGCATCCTACGAGATCACGGTTACGACGAGTCGCACAGGAGAGGCACGTGCTGAAGGGGTCGGACACGCCACTCTGGGAGTCCTACGACGTCGCCATGCTCGATCTCGACGGCGTGGTCTACATCGGCCCGGAGGCGGTGCCGGGCGCGCCGGAGCACCTCGCCCACGCCGCCGCGGCCGGGATGCGGCTCGCGTACGTGACGAACAACGCGGCACGGCCGCCCTCGGTGGTCGCGGCGCACCTGCGTGAGCTGGGGATCGAGGCGGTCGCGGACGACGTGGTCACCAGTGCCCAGGCCGCCGCCCGCCTGCTCGTGGAACGGTGCCCGAGCGGCTCCCCGGTCTTCGTGATCGGCGGCGCCGGTCTGTTCGAGGCCCTCAACGAGCAGGGCCTGCGCCCGGTCCAGTCCTGGGACGAGGGGCCGGTGGCGGTGGTGTCGGGGTTCTCCCGCGACCTGACGTGGGGCACCGTGATCGACGGCGCCCTGCTGGTGCGGGACGGGCTGCCCTGGGTGGCCTCGAACACCGACATGAGCGTGCCGACCCAGCACGGCTCCGGGCCGGGCAACGGCGTCCTCGTCGAGACCGTGGCGAGCTTCTCGGGCCGCACCCCCGTGGTCGCCGGCAAGCCCCAGGCCACGTTGTTCGAGGAGACCCTGCAGCGGGTCGGCGGGACCCGCCCGCTCGTCGTCGGGGACCGCCTCGACACCGACATCGAGGGCGCGGTCAACGCGGGCTACGACAGCCTGCTGGTCATGACCGGCGTGACCGGGCTCGAGGAGCTGGTCGCCGCACCCGAGAAGCTGCGGCCGACCTACGTGAGCGCGGACCTGGCCGGCCTCGGCCACGCCCCACCCGAACCCACCCGCGACGACGAAGGCTGGCGCTGCGGTGGCTGGCGCGCCTGCGTCGACGGCGAGCGTCTGGAGATCACCGGTGACGGTGACGTCGACGACTGGTGGCGCGTGGCCGCGAACGCCGGCTGGGACCGGCTCGACACGTCCGGGGAGCCGGTTGACGTCCGCGGGCTCCGCCCGCCGAGTAGCGTGGGCCACCGAGCGGGCGCTGCAGCGCCCGAGGACGGGACGGAGGCCGACCGGTGACGAGCGACGAGGGCACGCCTGGGCAGGACGAGTCGCCGCACGACGAGGCCGAGCACCCGGGCCCCGACCTCTCTGCCCTCGCCGACGCGCCGCCGGTCCAGCACACCGGCAACCCGGTCGTCGACAGCGTTCTCGACTCGCTGCGCGAGCTCGACGAGCTGCCGGTCTCCGAGCACGTCGCCGTCTTCGAGGCCGCGCACGACCGGCTGCGCGGCGCGCTCTCCGACGCCGGGGACCCTCCCGCCGACGCCTGACCCTCCGACCCCAGGACACCTCCGTGCCCCCTCGACGCCTGCGCCTCGACGCCGAGCTGGTCCGTCGCGGACTGGCCCGGTCCCGCGAGCACGCCAGCGAGCTCATCGCCGCCCGGCGGGTGACGGTCGGAGGCGCCGTGGCGACCAAGCCGGCGACCGGGGTCACCACCGACGTGGCGCTCGTGGTCAGCGACGACCCCGAGCGTCCCGACTACGTCTCGCGCGGCGGGCCCAAGCTGGCCGGTGCGCTCGCTGTGTTCGGCCCGCTGGGGCTGGACGTGAGCGGTCGTCGCTGCCTGGACGCCGGCGCGTCGACCGGCGGCTTCACCGACGTCCTGCTGCGCGCGGGCGCGGCCCAGGTGGTGGCCGTGGACGTCGGCTACGGCCAGCTCGCCTGGTCGTTGCGCAGCGACGAGCGCGTCGTGGTGCACGACCGCACCAACATCCGTGAGATCACCGCCGAGACCGTGGGCGGTCCGGTCGACCTGGTGGTCGGCGACCTCTCGTTCATCTCCCTCGAGCTCGTGCTCGACGCCCTGCTCGGGGTGGTCCGCGACGACGGCGACCTCGCCCTGATGGTCAAGCCGCAGTTCGAGGTCGGCAAGGACAAGGTCGGCAAGGGCGGGGTGGTCCGCGACCTCGACCTGCGCGCCTCCGCGGTCGGCGCCGTGGTCGCGGCCGCCGCACGACGAGGCTGGGGGACCCGCGCGGTCACCACGAGCCCGTTGCCGGGCCCCTCGGGCAACGTCGAGTACTTCGTGTGGCTGCGGCACGGCCCGGGCCCCGTCACCGAGGCGGACATCGTCGCCGAGGTACGGCGTACCGCGGACCTGGGGGCGACGGGTGAGAAGGTGGAGCCGTGACAGCGACCGAGCAGCGGCGGGTCTTCGTGATCGCCCACACGGGTCGGCCGGAGGCGCGCGAGGTCGCCGGCCGGTTCGCCCGCGCGCTCGCGGGCTACGACCTCGTCGTACGCCTCCTCGAGGACGAGGCCGCCGACCTGGACCTCGACCTGCCCGGCGTGGAGACCGTCCCGCACGGCCCGCAGGCCTCCGCCGGCTGCGAGCTCGCGGTCGTGTTCGGCGGCGACGGCACGATCCTGCGGGCAGCCGAGCAGACCCGCGACTGCGGCACCCCGCTGCTGGGGGTCAACCTGGGCCACGTCGGGTTCCTCGCCGAGGCGGAGCACGACGACCTCGAGTTCACCATCGACGCGATCGTCCACCGCCGCTATACCTCCGAGGAGCGGCTGACCGTCGACGTGACGGTCTACCGCGACAAGGAGCTGGTCGACTCGACCTGGGCGCTCAACGAGGCCAGCGTGGAGAAGGCCGCCCGCGAGCGGATGATCGAGGTCGTCGTCGAGGTCGACGGTCGTCCGCTGTCGCGCTGGGGCTGCGACGGGGTGGTCGTCGCGACCCCGACCGGCTCGACCGCCTACAGCTTCAGCGCCGGGGGACCGGTCGTGTGGCCGGGCGTGGAGGCGATCGTGATGGTGCCGATCAGCGCGCACGCGCTGTTCGCCCGGCCGCTCGTGGTGGCACCCACGTCCGTGCTCGCGGTGGAGGTGATCGCGCGCACCGACGGCTCCGGGGTGCTCTGGTGCGACGGGCGGCGCACCGTCGACCTGCCGCCGGGGGCCCGCATCGAGGTACGACGCGGCCGGCACCCGGTCCGGCTCGCGCGGCTGCACCGGGCGCCGTTCACGGACCGGCTGGTCGCCAAGTTCGAGCTGCCGGTCTCCGGCTGGCGGGGCGCGGCCGAGCGTCGCCGGCGCAACGGGGGCGGCGATGCTTGAGGAGATCCGGATCGCCTCGCTCGGGGTCATCGACGAGTCGGTGCTCGAGCTCGGGCCGGGCTTCACCGCGATCACCGGTGAGACCGGCGCCGGCAAGACGATGGTGGTGACCGCGCTCGGCCTGCTGCTCGGCGGCCGCGCCGACTCCGGCGCCGTGCGCACCGGAGCGAAGGCCGCCCGGGTCGAGGGGCTGCTGCGCGTGCCGGAGGGCGCACCCTGGGCCGACGGGCTGAGCGCGGCGGTCGACGAGGTGGGCGGAGCCGTCGAGGACGGTGCCCTGGTGGTGGCGCGGCAGATCTCGGCGGAGGGCCGCTCGCGCGCCTTCGCCGGCGGCGCGTCGGTGCCGGTGGGGGCGCTCTCGGGGCTCATCGACCCGCTGGTCGCCGTCCACGGCCAGTCCGACCAGCACCGGCTGCTGCAGGTGGCCGCCCAGCGCGACGCGCTCGACCGCTTCGCCGGGCCCCGGGCCGCCAAGCTGCGCGCCGACTACGGCCGCTGCTACGCCGAGCTGCGCTCGACCGAGACCGAGCTGGCCGAGGTCACCGCCTCCGCACGCGAGCGGGCCCGCGAGGCGGACCTGCTGCGGTTCGGGCTCGGCGAGATCGAGGAGGTCGACCCCAAGCCCGGCGAGGACGCCGAGCTCGCGGCCGAGGAGGCCCGGCTGGGCTTCTCCGACACCCTGCGCACCGCGGCCGAGCAGGCCCGCGAGCTGCTGTCGGCCGAGGACGGTGGCGCCGACGCGCTCGGGGCGGTGTCGGCGGCCCGCAAGCTGCTCGACGGCGTCCGCGAGCACGACCCCGAGGCGGCCGCCCTGGCCGACCGGCTGGCGGAGGTCAGCTACCTGCTCTCCGACGTCGCGGCCGACGTCTCCTCCTACGCCTCCGGTCTGGACACCGACCCGCTGCGGCTGGCCGCCGTGTCCGAGCGCAGGGCCGCACTGACGGCGCTGACTCGCAAGTACGGCGAGACCGTCGACGAGGTGCTGGCCTGGTCCGAGACGGGCGCGCGCCGGCTGCTCGAGCTCGACGGCACCGACGAACGCATCGCCGAGCTGCACGCTCGGGTCGGTGACCTGCGCACCCGGCTGGCCGAGGCCGGCGCCGCGCTGTCGGCCGTGCGCACCAAGGCAGCCACCAAGCTCGGCGCGGTCGTGTCCGACGAGCTGACCGCGTTGGCGATGCCTCACGCCCGCGTCACCGTGGCGGTCACCCAGCACGACGACCCCGACGGCCTGGTCGTGGGTGAGCGGACCCTGCGGTTCGGGTCGTCCGGTCTCGACGACGTGGAGCTGCTGCTCGCCGCCAACACCGGCGCCGAGCCGCGTCCGCTGACCAAGGGAGCGTCGGGCGGCGAGCTGTCGCGGGTGATGCTGGCCGTCGAGGTCGCGCTGGCGGCGACGAACCCGGTCCCGACGTTCGTGTTCGACGAGGTCGACGCCGGCGTGGGCGGCAAGGCGGCCGTCGAGGTGGGACGTCGGCTGGCGCTGCTGGCCCGGCACGCCCAGGTCCTCGTGGTGACCCACCTGCCGCAGGTGGCGGCGTTCGCCGACCAGCACGTCGTGGTGGTCAAGAGCAGCGACGGCACGGTGACCACCTCCGGGCTGACGACGCTCGACGACGCCGGCCGGGTCAAGGAGCTCTCGCGGATGCTGGCCGGGCTGGAGGACTCCGACACCGCGCTCGCCCACGCCGAGGAGCTGCTCGCGACGGCCCAGGAGTCACGGGCGCACTGAGGACCCCTAGGCTTCCCGGGTGGGTCCACGTCTCAACGAGCACGGTCAGCCGGTCGGTCCGCCCGTGCCGGGCTGGAGCGCCCGCCGGCGCCCCGAGCCCGGCTCGTTTCGGGGTCGTTGGTGCGCCGTCGTGCCGCTGCGGCCCGAGCACGCCGAGGACCTGTTCGCGACCTGCTCGGCGCCCGGCACGGACGAGCTGTGGACCTACCTCGCCGGGTTGGCGGGCCCGTTCCCCGACGTCCCGTCCCTGGCCGCGGGGCTGGCCGGCACGGTGGCGGATCCCGCGACTGTGAGCGTGGCGGTCGTCGACCCGCAGGGGACGGCGCTGGGCTGGGCGAGCTTCATGCGCATCGACGAGCGCAACGGCAGCGTGGAGGTCGGCGGCATCCTGTTCGGTACGACGCTGCAGCGCACGCCCGCGGCCACCGAGGCGATGTACCTGATGGCCCGGCACGTCTTCGAGGACCTCGGCTACCGGCGCTACGAGTGGAAGTGCGACGCGCTCAACGCGCCGTCGGTGGCGGCCGCCCGGCGCCTCGGGTTCGCGTTCGAGGGGATCCACCGCAACGCCGTGGTCTACAAGGAGCGCAGCCGCGACACGGCATGGTTCTCGATCACCGACGCGGAGTGGCCGGCCCTCGCCGACGCCTACGAGCGCTGGCTGTCCCCGGCCAACTTCGACGAGGCGGGGGAGCAGCGGACGTCGCTGTCCCGGCTGACCGCCGAGGTGCGGGCCGAGATGGGGAAGACTCCAGATGATGGGACCGCAGTTCCACATCTTGGGACGCCTGGCACACTTGCTTGACGAGGGCGCACGCGACCGACGACCGTGGTCCCATGCGTTTTGGGATTCTCGTACGCGCGCGACGCGGCAGCTGACCGGCCCACCTGGCCGACGGCCGACGCGTCACCCCTCGCCTGCCCTGTGGGCCGAGGGGTTTTTTGTTGCAGGAGACCACCCCTGACGGGGACGAACCGAGGAAGGCGACCATGTCGAGCATGAGCGGCGCAGCCGAGCACACCGAGGCCGGTGCCACGTCGGTGACCGGGGCCCAGAGCCTCGTCAAGGCGCTCGAGTGCGCGGGCGCGGAGAACGTCTTCGGTATCCCGGGCGGGGCGATCCTGCCCGCCTACGACCCGCTGTTCGACTCCACGCGGCTGCGCCACATCCTGGTCCGCCACGAGCAGGGCGCCGGCCACGCCGCCCAGGGCTACGCCGCCGCGACCGGCAAGGTCGGGGTCTGCATGGCGACGTCCGGGCCCGGCGCGACCAACCTGGTCACCCCGCTCGCGGACGCCTACATGGACAGCGTGCCGATGGTCGCGGTGACCGGCCAGGTCTCCAGCAGCGCGATCGGCACCGACGCCTTCCAGGAGGCGGACATCCGCGGCATCACGATGCCGATCACCAAGCACAACTTCCTGGTCACCGACCCGGCGGAGATCCCGCGCACGATCGCCGAGGCCTTCTACCTCGCCTCGACCGGGCGTCCCGGCCCGGTCCTGGTCGACGTGTCGAAGGACGCGCTGCAGGCCCGGACCACGTTCACGTGGCCCACCGAGCTCAACCTCCCCGGCTACCGGCCGGTGACCCGTCCGCACGCCAAGCAGGTGCGCGAGGCGGCGCGGCTGATCCTCGAGGCGCGCCGGCCGGTGCTGTACGTCGGCGGCGGCACCATCCGCGCCAACGCGTCGGCCGAGCTGCGCGTGCTCGCCGAGCTCACCGGGATCCCGGTCGTGACCACGCTGATGGCGCGCGGAGCCTTCCCCGACAGCCACCCGCAGCACCTGGGCATGCCCGGCATGCACGGCACCGTCGCCGCGGTCGCCGGCCTGCAGCGCAGCGACCTGATCATCAGCCTCGGGGCGCGCTTCGACGACCGGGTGACCGGCAACCTCGACTCGTTCGCGCCGAACGCCAAGGTGATCCACGCCGACATCGACCCTGCCGAGATCGGCAAGAACCGGTTCACCGACGTGCCGATCGTCGGCGACTGCCGCGAGGTGATCGCCGACCTGGTGGTCGCGCTGAAGAGCGCCGCCGACCAGGGGGAGCAGGGCGACTACGAGGCGTGGGTGCAGTTCCTCGCCGGCGTGAAGATGAAGTACCCGCTCGGCTACGACAAGCCCGCGGACGGCTCGCTCGCCCCGCAGTACGTCCTGGAGCGGCTCGGCCGGATCGCCGGCCCCGAGGCCATCTACGTCGCCGGCGTCGGGCAGCACCAGATGTGGGCCACCCACTTCATCGGCTACGAGAACCCCCGCACCTGGATCAACTCCGGCGGCCTCGGCACGATGGGCTTCTCCGTCCCGGCGGCGATGGGCGCCAAGGTCGGCATGCCGGACTCCACGGTCTGGGCCGTGGACGGCGACGGCTGCTTCCAGATGACCAACCAGGAGCTCGCCACCTGCGCGATCGAGGGGATCCCGATCAAGGTCGCGATCATCAACAACGAGTCGCTCGGCATGGTGCGCCAGTGGCAGACCCTGTTCTACAACGAGCGCTACTCCAACACCGACCTGCAGAGCAAGCGGATCCCCGACTTCGTCAAGCTCGCCGACGCCTACGGGTGCGTGGGCCTGGCCTGTGACTCGCCCGCCGACGTCGACGCCACGATCAACAAGGCGATGGAGATCGACGACGTGCCCGTCGTGGTGGACTTCCGGGTGCACCGCGACGCCATGGTGTGGCCGATGGTCGCGGCCGGCACGAGCAACGACGACATCAAGTTCGCCCGCGACATGGCGCCGGAGTTCGACGAGGACGATCTGTGAACCGAGCACGCGAGACCGAGGAGCTGTCATGAGTAGGCACACCCTGTCGGTGCTGGGGGAGAACAAGCCCGGCGTTCTGGCCCGGATCGCGGGCCTGTTAAGCCGGCGCGGCTTCAACATCGACTCGCTGGCGGTCGGCCCCACCGAGCACCCCGAGGTCTCCCGGATGACGATCGTGGTCAACGTGGAGGAGTCCCCGCTCGAGCAGGTCACCAAGCAGCTGAACAAGCTCGTCGAGGTGATCAAGATCGTCGAGCTCGACAGTGCCGCGTCCGTCAGCCGTGAGCTGCTGCTGGTGAAGGTCAAGGCCGACGCCGCCACCCGGGGCCAGGTGCTCGAGGTGGTGCAGCTGTTCAAGGCCAAGGTCGTCGACGTCGCCACCGACGCGGTGACCATCCAGGTGACCGGCAACCAGGACAAGCTCGAGGACTTCCTGCGCGTCGTCGAGCCGTACGGCGTGCGCGAGCTCGTGCAGTCCGGCATGGTCGCGATCGGCCGCGGCGGCCGGTCGATCACCGAGCGGACCCTCAAGCCGGTCCCCGTCGCGGCCCCGCCCGCGGCCGTCTGAGGCACGCCGTACCCCACGAATCCCCACATCCCCTGATAACTGGTGTGAAACGAGAAGGAGAGCCCGACCGTGGCTGAGATGTTCTACGACGATGACGCCGACCTGTCCGTGATCCAGGGCCGCAACGTAGCGGTGCTCGGCTACGGGTCGCAGGGGCACGCGCACGCGCTGTCCCTGCGTGACTCGGGCGTCGACGTCCGGGTGGGCCTCCCCGAGGGCTCCAAGAGCCGGGCCAAGGCCGAGGCGGAGGGCCTGCGCGTCCTCACGCCGGGGGAGGCCTGCGAGGAGGCCGACCTGATCATGATCCTCGCGCCCGACCACGTGCAGCGAAAGCTCTACGCGGAGGCCGTCGAGCCCAACCTGGTCGAGGGCGACGCGCTCTTCTTCGGCCACGGCTTCAACATCCGGTTCGGCTACATCACCCCGCCCGAGGGCGTCGACGTCGCGATGGTCGCCCCCAAGGGCCCCGGCCACCTGGTGCGCCGCGAGTACACCGAGGGCCGGGGCGTCCCGGTGCTCGTCGCGGTCGAGAAGGACGCGACGGGCAAGGCCTGGGACCTCGCGCTGTCCTACGCGAAGGCGATCGGCGGCCTGCGCGCCGGCGGCATCAAGACCACCTTCACCGAGGAGACCGAGACCGACCTGTTCGGCGAGCAGGCCGTGCTCTGCGGCGGCATGTCCGAGCTGGTCATGTACGGCTTCGAGGTGCTCACCGAGGCGGGCTACCAGCCCGAGGTCGCCTACTTCGAGTGCCTGCACGAGCTGAAGCTGATCGTCGACCTGATGTACGAGGGCGGGATCGCCAAGCAGCGCTGGTCGGTCTCCGACACCGCCGAGTACGGCGACTACGTCTCCGGCCCGCGAGTCATCGACGAGCACGTCAAGGAGAACATGAAGCAGATCCTGGCCGAGATCCAGGACGGCA
>JBQCEF010000309.1:0-5387 GCA_051960495.1 Nocardioides sp.
ACCGGCCACACCCCGGCGTCGTAGAACACGACCATGCCGGTCGCCGAGAGCACCGTGAACGCCACCGACATGCCGGCGTTGGTGCGCGGGTCGTGGCCGGAGAAGCGGTTCCAGCCGAGGGCGAACCAGTGGATGCCGTAGGCGGTGAACGCGACCGCCGCCATGTAGAGCGGCGGGTCGTCCTTGAACACCTGGAACCAGGTGATCCCGACGAACAAGATGATGCCGGTCACCACCTGGCACAGCCCGGGCAGGAAGATGCCCCAGACGCCCGAGGCGCGGTCGAGGGCCCGGGCGGCGACCTCGTCCTGCGGGCGCGACGGGAAGCCGAAGAGCTCCTGCGGACCCCAGATCAGGTAGCCGGTCCCCAGGCCGAAGAAGCCGAGGGCCACGGGCACGAAGTCGGATGCTGCGAAGGACATGGCAGACCTCCTAGGTTGTCTGCCGCCCTGGTACCGATTCCTGCGCAAACGCAAACATCAGGCGGTTGCCGGCGACCGTCCGGGGCGCGGTCGAGCCAGGGCTGCCGCGGCGCTGCCGGTCGCCGAGGCGGCTGTTCGGGGCCTCGGCCGGTAGGATCGGGTGCGCCCGGTGCCGGTACGGCGCCTCCTGGGCCTCCCCGACGAAAGCGACGCTGCTCCGCCATGCCCGAGAACACCCTGCACCGCACCGACCTGAGGAACGTCGCCATCGTCGCGCACGTCGACCACGGCAAGACGACGCTCGTGGACGCGATGCTCTGGCAGGGCGGCGCGTTCGGCGAGCACCAGCACGTCGATGAGCGCGCGATGGACTCCGGTGACCTCGAGCGCGAGAAGGGCATCACGATCCTCGCGAAGAACACCGCGATCCGCTACACCGGCGAGGCGGCCGGCGGCGAGCCGATGACCATCAACATCATCGACACCCCCGGCCACGCCGACTTCGGCGGCGAGGTCGAGCGCGGCCTGTCGATGGTCGACGGCATCGTGCTGCTGGTCGACGCCTCCGAGGGCCCGCTCCCCCAGACCCGGTTCGTGCTGCGCAAGGCGCTCAACGCCGACCTGCCGGTCGTCCTCGTCGTCAACAAGGTGGACCGGCCCGACTCGCGGATCAGCGAGGTGGTCGACGAGACCTACGAGCTCTTCATGGACCTGCTCGACGACAGCCACAACCCCGACGCCCTGGACTTCCCGGTGGTCTACGCCTCCGCGAAGGCCGGTCGGGCCAGCACGAACATGCCGGAGAACGGCGGGCTCCCCGACTCGGAGAACCTCGAGCCGCTGTTCAAGACGATCCTCGAGACTATCCCGGCGCCGGTCTACACCGAGGGCGCGCCGCTGCAGGCCCACGTCACCAACCTCGACGCCAGCCCGTTCCTCGGCCGGCTCGCGCTGGTGCGCGTCAAGGAGGGCACCCTGAAGAAGGGCCAGCAGGTCGCGTGGATGAAGCGCGACGGGTCGGTCCAGAACACCAAGGTCACCGAGCTGCTGGTCACCGAGGGCCTCGAGCGCAAGCCGGGCGAGTCCGCCGGGCCGGGCGACATCGTCGCGATCGCCGGCATGCCCGACATCATGATCGGCGAGACGCTGGCGGACCTGGAGAACCCGGTCGCGCTGCCGCTGATCACCGTCGACGAGCCGGCCATCTCGATGACGATCGGCACCAACACCTCCCCGCTCGCCGGCCGCGGCCCGACCAAGAACACCAAGGTCACCGCGCGCCTGGTCAAGGACCGCCTCGACGCCGAGCTCGTCGGCAACGTGTCGATCAAGGTGCTGCCGACCGAGCGTCCCGACGCCTGGGAGGTGCAGGGCCGTGGCGAGCTGGCGCTGGCGATCCTCGTCGAGCAGATGCGGCGTGAGGGCTACGAGCTCACCGTCGGAAAGCCGCAGGTGGTCACCCGCGAGATCAACGGCAAGGTGCACGAGCCGGTCGAGCGGCTGACCATCGACGCGCCCGAGGAGTACCTCGGCACGATCACCCAGCTGCTCGCTGTCCGCAAGGGCCGGATGGAGCAGATGACCAACCACGGCACCGGCTGGGTCCGGATGGAGTTCCTGGTGCCGGCCCGCGGCCTGATCGGCTTCCGCACCGAGTTCCTCACCGACACCCGGGGCACCGGCATCGCGCACCACGTGTTCGAGGGCTACGAGCCGTGGGCCGGCGAGATCCGCTCGCGCGCGTCCGGGTCGCTCGTCGCGGACCGGGCCGGCGCGGCCACGTCGTACGCCATGACGAACCTGCAGGAGCGCGGCACGCTGTTCGTGGAGCCGACGACCGAGGTCTACGAGGGCATGATCGTCGGCGAGAACTCCCGCGACGACGACATGGACGTCAACATCACCAAGGAGAAGAAGCAGACCAACGTCCGCTCCTCCACCTCGGACAACTTCGAGAAGCTGATCCCGCCGAAGAAGCTCTCGCTCGAGCAGTGCCTGGAGTTCTGCCGCGAGGACGAGTGCGTCGAGGTCACCCCCGACACGGTGCGGATCCGCAAGGTCGTGCTCGACCAGAACCTCCGCGGCCGGATGGCCTCGCGCGCCCGCAAGGCCTGAGCCACCCCGATTCGTCTGCGCTGTTTGGTCTCTTCTCAGCGGGAGGGTCGCAGACGAATCTGGTCTGGCAGGATCGGCAGCGTGCCGAACACCTCGATGACCCGGATGCCCGAGAAGGGCGTCGGCGACCGGGCCCAGCTCGACGCGCTGATCGACCAGGAGTACGTCGCCCACGTCGGCGTGGTCCGCGACGGCGGCCCGGTAGTGATCCCGACCGGCGTGGCCCGCGACGGGAACCGGATCCTGGTCCACGGCTCGACCGGGTCGGGCTGGCTGCGCGACCTCGCCGGGGGCGCCGATGCCTGCATCACGGTCACCTCGCTGAGCGGGATCGTCGTGGCCCGGTCGGCCTTCGAGTCGTCGTTCCACTACCGCAGCGCGGTCGTGTTCGGCCGCTTCACCGTCCTGGAGGGCGAGGAGAAGCGGGCAGGTCTCGACGTGCTCGTCGACAAGTTCATCCCGGGCCGGCTCGCGGAGGTGCGGGCGTCGACGGCCAAGGAGCTCGCGGCGACGATGGTGCTCGCGATGCCGATCGAGCAGTGGTCGCTCCGGGTGTCGGAGCAGTGGCCCGACGACGAGCCTTCGGACGTCGCCGGCGACGCGTGGGCGGGCGTCGTACCGCTGCACCTGGCGACGGGCGAGCCGCGGCCGACACCCGACCTGCGACCGGGCATCGCCGTGCCCGCGTCGGTGTCCGCCTTGACCCGATAAGGTCGCCCGTGCACCGATCGCGCACGAGGGGATTGACGATGACGGCCAGGAGCGAGTCTGCGCAGACCCGTCGGCGCTCCATCACCGAGCCGGAGGCGTCCCCCAACCTCGCGGCGTTGTCGCTCGCGGAGCTGCGCGCCTACCGGCAGCGGCTGACCGCAGAGGAGGAGCGCACCTCCTACTGGCGGCGCCTGGTCCACGCCCGGATGGACCTGCTCGAGGCGGAGTCGCGGGCGGGCCACGCCCTGAGTCTGGAGGACGTGGTGCGCGCGCTGGGCGAGACCGGCACCGGACAGACCCGCCGTGCGCTGCTGCGGGTCGACGCCGCGGACCCGCTGCCCGAGCTTCCGGTGCTGACCCAGATGTGGGTCGAGGAGGTCGACAGCGGCGACCCCGCCGCCGTCGAGTCGGCACTCGCGCACCTGCGCGACGCCGAGGGGCAGCTCACCCGCTACCGGCACGCCCTGCACCAGCGGATCGACGAGGCGACCGGCGAGCTGATCGTGCGCTACCGCGAGGACCCGACCAGCGCACTGACCGCGCTCCCGGAGGTGTGACGGCGTGACCGACCGCGACGGCGACGACGAGCTCTGGCACCGGTTCGTCGCCACGGGCGACCAGGAGGCACGCAACCGGCTCGTGCTGCGCTACTCGCCGCTGGTGAAGTACGTCGTGGGCCGCGTCCGGTCCGGGCTGCCGCCGACCGTCGACGCTGCCGACCTGGTCTCCGACGGGATGCTCGGGCTGATGGACGCCATCGACAAGTTCGACGGGCAGCGAGGGCTGCAGTTCCAGACCTACGCCGTGCCCCGCATCCGGGGCGCCGTCCTCGACGGGCTGCGTGCCGCCGACTGGGTGCCGCGCAGCGTGCGGAGCAAGATCCGGGAGATCGAGCGCGCCCAGTCCGAGCTCGAGCACCGCCTCGGCCGTCCCCCGAAGGACCGCGAGATCGCGGCCGAGCTCGGGATCGGCGTCGACGAGCTCGGCGAGCTGTACAGCAAGGCGTCGTACACCGGCGTCGCCTACCTCGACGAGATGGGGATGGGCGAGGACGCCGCCCCGGCGGTCCACCTCGACACCGAGGACGCCGAGATGCGCACCGCGCTCGTGCAGGCCATCCGCCAGCTGCCCGAGCGCGACCAGGTGATCGTCACGCTGTACTACTTCGAGCAGCTCACCCTGGCCGAGATCGGCCAGGTGCTGGGGGTCTCCGAGTCCCGTGTCAGTCAGCTGCACACCCGGTGTGCGATGGCCTTGCGGAACAAGCTGCTCGAGGTCACCGACGCCTGATCGCTCGGCCGCGAGAGCGTCGTACGACGGGTCAGTCGGACGTGACCGCGACGCGCACCTGACGTGCGATCGCGGTGAGCCCGAGCAGCGGGAACGCCGCGAGCAGCAGCAGCGCACCCGGCATGCCGAGCGGACCGGCGAGCCCGCCGACGACGGCCGAGCCGACACCGCCGCCGACCAGGAACATCAAGGTCACCAGCCCGAGCGCGACGCCGCGGACGTCGGACTCCACCGAGTCTCCGACCACCGCCATCAGCGCGGGCTGCCCGAGGCCGAACGAGAACGTCACCGCGACCACCGCGAGCACCAGCAGGGTGGCCGACTCGGTGTGAGCGCCCTCGGCCGCGACCGCGAGCGCGACCGCGGCAATGAGGCCAGAGATCGCGAGTGCCGACGAGCCGCCGATCCGGTTGAGCAGCGGCGAGGCGATCCGCGGGGCGGCCAGGCCGGTCGCGGGGCAGGGGATAAACGCCAAGCCCACCAACCACCGCAACAACCCCGCGCCCCCCAAAACAGCCGGGACGGCGATCAGCAGCGCGAACCACGCGGCCGGGACCGCCGCGGCGGCGATGGCGCTGCGCACCACGGCGGGCTCGCGCAGCACGGATCGCGGCAGGAAGCCGTGGGGACGCCGCCGTACCCACCAGGCCACGGCCGGCACGCCCAGGGTCAGCAGCAGCGCACCGGTGACGGCGACCACGGGGCCGGTCGACGGCGACTGCACGACCATCACCAGACCCGCGGCGGTCGCGGCGACGAGCACCGCACCGAACACGTCGAGCCGCGCGCCGCTGCCCTGAGTCGGCAGCGCGCGCCACAGCAGCGGCACGAGCAGCACGCCGAGCACGG
>JBQCEF010000310.1:0-6464 GCA_051960495.1 Nocardioides sp.
CGGCCGCCCTGGAACCAGGACGGCCGTCGTGAGTGATGTGGAGCTGAGGGGACTCGAACCCCTGACCCCCTCCATGCCATGGAGGTGCGCTCCCAGCTGCGCCACAGCCCCGCCGCTCGTGATGAGCAACTCGCGGAATCTTAGCCAACGAGTGTGCCGGATGCGAAATCGGGGGTGGGTGGGTCAGCCTTCGTCGGGAAGCCGCTGCGGAGCGTCGTGCCCCGGCCTCACCGACTCGTTGTAGCCGACCAGCCGCAGCCGGCCTCCCACGCCCGACTCCTCGACGGTCACCCAGGCGCAGTTGTCGATACCGCGCAGCGTGCCGGTGAGCTCCTGCGGCCAGCCGAGCAGCGCGACGACGCCGACCTTCAGGCACGCGCCGTGGGTGACGACGACGCCGGTGTCGCCCTCGCCCAGCGAGGCCAGGCACCCCTGGAGCGCCGGCAGCATCCGCGCCTCGACGTCCGCGCGGCTCTCCGCGCCCCGCAGCGCGGCCTTGCCGTCCCCGTGCAGCCAGTTGGCGTGCTGCTCGGGGAAGCGCTCGGCGAACTCGGGGATGGTCAGCCCTTGGCGCGGGCCGACGTCGTACTCCCGCAACCTCGGGTCCTCCGTGGCGGCCAGGCCCGTCGCCTTCTCGACGTACGCCGCGGTCTGGCGGGCCCGGGCCAGGTCGGAGGTCCACAGCGCGACCGGCTCCAAGGAGGCGAGGTACGGCGCGGCCGCGGCGGCCTGCTCGTGGCCGAGATCGTCGAGCGGGACGTCGGCGTGGCCCTGGGCGCGGCCGGCCTCGTTCCAGGCCGTACGGCCGTGGCGCAGCACGACCAGCCGGCGGCCGGGTCGGCCGGTGTCGCCCGGGAGGGGGTGGAGGTCCGTGGTCACTCGCCGCGGCCGGAGGTGACCGTCTCGGGCAGCTCGATCATCGGGCAGTCGCGCCAGAGCCGCTCGAGGGCGTAGAAGGAGCGCTCCTCCTCGTGCTGCACGTGCACCACGATGTCGGCGTAGTCGATGAGCACCCAGCGGCCGTCGCGCTCGCCCTCGCGCCGGACCGGCTTGGCGCCGATCTCGCGCAGCTTGTCCTCGATCTCGTCGACGATCGCCTTGACCTGCCGGTCGTTCGGCGCCGACGCGAGTAGGAAGGCGTCGGTGATCACCAGCTGGTCGGACACGTCGAAGGCGATGATGTTCTCCGCGAGCTTGTCCGAGGCCGCCTGGGCGGCGGTGCGGACGAGCTCGAGGGCGCGGTCGGTGGCGGTCACGAGGTTCCTAGGGTCGGTTCGGAGCGGGGCGGCGAGTAGAGGGCGTACTTGTTGATGTACTGCACCACGCCGTCGGGGACGAGGTACCAGACCGGGTCGCCCGCGGCCTGGCGGTTGCGGCAGTCGGTGGACGAGATCGCCAGCGCCGGGATCTCGACGATCGTCACCCGCTCCTGCGGGATGCCGTCGAGCGTCGTGGGGTCCATGTCGTAGCCGGGCCGGGTGCAGCCGACGAAGTGCGCGAGCTCGAAGAGCTCGTCGGCGTCGCGCCAGGTGAAGATGTCGCTGAGCGCGTCGGCCCCGGTGATGAAGTAGAGGTCGGCGTCGGGCATCGCCTTGCTCAGGTCTCGCAGCGTGTCGATGGTGTACGTCGGACCGTCGCGGTCCATGTCGACGCGCGAGACCCAGAACCGGGGGTTCGAGGCCGTGGCGATCACCGTCATGAGGTACCGGTGCTCGGCCCGGGACACGTCGCGGCCCGACTTCTGCCAAGGCCGGCCGGTCGGCACGAACACGACCTCGCTGAGGCCGAACCAGGCCTGCACCTCGCTCGCGGCGACGAGGTGGCCGTGGTGGATCGGGTCGAACGTGCCGCCCATCACGCCCACGCGCCTGCGGCCGGGTGTCGCCCCCGTCGGGCCCCGCTCAGCCACGCAACGCCGTCATCTTGTGGAGGTCAGGAGTGGTCGCGGCCGGCGCCGAACATGAGCAGGCCGACCATGAGGGCGCACAGCAGGACCAGGGTGCCGATGCCGACGAACCAGGGGTTGATGCCTTCGCCCGAGGTCGACTCGGCCAGCACGGGCGCGAGCGCGGCGGTCATGGTGGTGAGCATGGGGTCACCCTACCGTGCCGGGAGCGGCAACCCGATGCGTGCCAGCCGGGCGAGCGAGACGCACTTGAGCACGAGCAGGGCCGTCGCGATCGCCAGGCCGAGCAGCGGCATGCCGGTGACCAGCAGGATCACCGCGAAGATCGCCGAGTTGGCCGCCTTCGCCGGCTTCGACCAGTTCCACAGCCAGATCGTGCGGTCCACGACGTAGAAGTAGTTGGGGCTGCGCACCGGCCACGCCAGGAAGGCCAGGGACAGGAAGCAGTCGACGACCATGAACTCGGCGAGGTAGACCAGCACCGGCAGCACGTGCTCGGGCTGCAGCCAGGCCAGGCCGAAGTAGAACGCGGCGGCGCAGAACCGGTCGGAGAGGATGTCGAGCACGGCGCCCATCCGGGTCTCGCAGCCCCGGATCCGCGCCACGATGCCGTCCAGCGAGTCGCCCGCCCAGTAGACCGCGAGCGCGACCACCAGCAGCGTCAGGCTGCTGCGGTCGATCGCGAAGCCCGCCAGCACGACCGACGCCACGGTGCGGATGAGCGTGACGACGTTGGCCGAGGTGCCCAGCTTCTCCTTCGCCGGGTCGGCCCACACATCGAGACCGCCGCCCTCCGTCACCGTCATGGGCTCACCCTAACCGCGGGTGAGGGGCCCTGCCGGGGCCGGCACTCAGGCGAGGAGTGCCTTGTGCGTCGCCCCGGGGAACCGGACCGTGAACCGGGTGTCGCCGACCACGCCGACGAGCCGGTCCACCTCCGCATCGACCGCGGCGCGCACCCGTGCGGGGACGTCGCCGAACCAGTGGAGGCCGATCGTGCCGTCGGGCGCCTGCGCCCAGCCGCCGACGACCCGCCCGTCCGACCAGATCGATGGCCCCGCGTTGCCGTTGGCGTCGAAGAGGGCGGCCGCCGCGTCCGACAGGTACCACGTGCGCTGCTTCCAGCCCATCGTCGTCGGGTCGAGCCCGGGGAGCAGCGCCACCCACTGCTCGACCGGCTCGGCGACGCCCTCGTCGCCGGCGGCCAGCCAGCCGGGCACCGGCTCCTCCGCGGTGCCGGTCTCCACCAGCACGGGCACCGCCCCGCAGTCGGCCAGCGCGTGCCTCGTGAGCGTGGCGGTCCAGCCGGCCCACCACTGCAGGTCCGCGGTGGTGGCCGGGCCGAAGCGGCGCAGGTACCGGTCCGCCAGCGCCCGGGCGGCCTCACGCTCCTCCAGAGCGCCGACTCCACCGGGCAACCAGCTGTCCATGGCGGCGTAGGTGTACTGACCGCTCACCCAGCTCCCGACCGGACGGGCCCGGATGATCTCGCCCTCGAAGGCCAGCTGCAGCAGCACCCGGGTGTGCGCGGCCACCGTGGTCTGGTTGCGCGACCCGGGCGCGAGCACCAGTGGCTGCCGCAGCTCGGGGACCGTCTCCCCCAGCCTGCGGGCGCTCATCGCGCCGTGCTCGTGGAGGGCCGCAAGCACGTGCTCCCGGGCGACCCGCAGCCACTGCTCGGGGTCGGCGACGCCCGACTCACCCAGCAGCTTGGCCGTGCGCCGGTGCTCGATGGCGAACAGGCGCCTGGTCGCAGCCGCATGGATGACGCGGACGACGTCGGGTGTGGCGACCCACAGCGTCCGGCGCATGCCGTGGTGGCGCACCACCGAGCGGTCGTCGTACAGCGCCTTCTCCACGGCCGTGATCGAGGGGGCCGCCATCCGCGCCGTCACCGAGAGATGGACGGTGACCGGGTCGCTCGAGTGCAGGGCGACGAGGGCGTCCGCGATGTCAGCGACGTCGTCGGTCCGCGCATCCGGGAGCAGCAGGTGCCGGGCGGCCAGTCGCGCCCGGCGTTCGTCCACCCCGACGGTGCGGCGTGCCACCTCGGTGCTCAGCGGACGTGCCCGTCTCCGGTGACGACGTACTTCGTCGAGGTCATCTCCGGCAGCCCCATCGGACCTCGCGCGTGCAGCTTCTGGGTGGAGATGCCGATCTCGGCCCCGAACCCGAACTCGCCGCCGTCGGTGAAGCGCGTCGAGGCGTTGACCAGCACCGCCGCGGAGTCGACCGCCGCGGCGAACCGGCGGGCGGCCGCCTGCGACCGGGTGACGATGGCCTCGGAGTGCCCCGAGGAGTAGCGCCGGATGTGATCGATCGCCGCCTCGAGGTCGGGTACGACGGCCGCGGAGATGTCCAGCGAGAGGTACTCCGTGCCGTAGTCCTCCTCCGTGGCGGCAACGACGCCGGGCAGCCGGGCGAACGCCGGGTCACCGTGCACGGTCACGCCGGCGGCCTGGAGCGCCTCGACGACGCGCGGCAGGAACTCCGTCGCCACGTCCGCGTGCACGAGCAGCGACTCGGCGGCGTTGCACACCGAGGGCCGCTGGGTCTTGGCGTTGAGCACGATGGCCAGCGCCTGGGCGAGGTCGGCGCTCGCGTCGACGTAGACGTGGCAGTTGCCGACCCCGGTCTCGATCACGGGCACCGTCGACTCCTCGACGACCGAGCGGATCAGCCCGGCGCCGCCTCGCGGGATCAGCACGTCGACGAGGCCGCGGGCGCGCATCAGGGTCTTGGCCGGCTCGTGGCCCTCGCCGGGGACGAGCTGCACCACGTCGTCGGGCAGCCCCGCGGCCCGGGCCGCGTCCCGCAGGACCGCGACGATCGCCGTGTTGGACCGCAGCGCGCTCGAGGACCCGCGCAGCAGCACCGCGTTGCCGCTCTTGAGGCAGATGCCGGCGGCGTCGGCCGTCACGTTGGGCCGCGCCTCGTAGATGATCCCGACCACGCCGAACGGCACCCGCACCTGGCGCAGCTCGAGGCCGTTGGCCAGCGTCGAGCCGCGGACGACCTCGCCGACCGGGTCGGCCAGCCCGGCGACCTGGCGCAGGCCGGCGGCCATGGCCTCGACCCGGCCCGCGTCGAGGCGCAACCGGTCGACGAGCGCGGCGGAGGTGCCCGCCGCCTCGGCTGCCGAGACGTCCTGGGCGTTGGCCGCCAGCACCTCGTCGGTGGCGGAGATCAGCGCGTCCGCCATCGCGTGCAGCGCCGTGTCCTTCGTCGCGCGTGTGGCCACGGCGAGGTCGGTGGCGGCGACTCGCGCGCGCCGGGCCACGTCCTCCACGGTCGGTTCGCTCATGAGGTCGAGCCTAGTGCGACCGGGCGGATCGCGGACCCGGGTCCGTGGGTCAGGATGCCAGTGCCGTGGGCGGCTCCGGGCCCGTCCGGAGGGCATGCCACCAGACGGCCACCGCGACGACGCCGAGGCCGACGCTGAGCACGAAGGGGGTCCCCAGGCCGCTGAACGAGGCGACCGCTCCGCCCAGCAGCGCCCCGACGGCGCCGGCCCCCAGCACGGTGGTTCGCCAGGCCGCCACCACCCGGCCCAGCACCTGCTGGGGCACGAGACGGTGGCGAAGCGAGGCGGCCGCGACGTTGAAGACGCCGAAAGCCGCGCTGGTCACCACCACCACAACGGCCGCCGCCCACCAGGCCGGGACGGCCAGGAGCAGCGCCGGGGGAACCGTGATCAGCACCATGCTCACCAGGAGGACCCCACGATGGCGACCGGTCCCGATCAGCCGTTCCGCCACCGTTGCACCGAGCAGCCCGCCCACGGCGCCGACCGCCAGCAGGACCCCGAAGCCGCTGGGCCCCAGCTGCAGGCGCTGCCGGGCATAGAGCACGAGCACGGCGAACCAGGCGCTGTCGGCAACCGCGACGAACACCCCGGAGACCACCAAGGAGCGCAACAGCCGGTGCCGTCCCAACCACCGGGCGCCCGCCCACATCCCGGCCGGCTCCGTGGCGCTCTTCGCGTCGCCGTCGGGACGAGCCAGAGCCAGCAGGGTGGCCGGCAGGCTCAGGACGAGCAGCACGCCGACCGCCAGCGCGGCGCTGTTGGCCACGAACGGGAGCGCGGCGCCGAGGGCGAACAGGCCGCCGCCGATCAGCGGGCCGACGAACTCGTTGCCGGCCACCTCGCCGGCGACCATCCGGCCGTTGGCGCGCTCCAACAGCACCGTCGGCACCAGACGGGGCACCACGGTGGCCGCCGTGGTGTCCCGGACGGTCTCCCCCACCCCGAGCGCGAAGGCTGCTGCGACGACCAGCCCGATGCCGGCGCGGTCGAGCAGCAACGCAGCGACGAGAGTCACCAGCACCGCCATCCGGGCCGCATCGGAGATCACCAGCAGCAACCGCGCGCTGTGCCGGTCGGCCAGCGAGCCGGCGAGCAGCCCGGTCAGCAGCCAGGGCAACGAGGAAGCCGCCGCCACCAACCCGACCACGACCGGCTGGTCGCTCAACGACGCCGCCAGCAGCGGGAAGGCGGCCATGCGGATGCCGTCACCGATGTTGGCGAGCACCGTCGCGCACCAGAACCGCCAGAACG
>JBQCEF010000311.1:0-11191 GCA_051960495.1 Nocardioides sp.
GCACGCTGCGCATCCCCGCGAGCCGTTCCGGGATGCGCAGCGTGCGCCGGCGTGTCCGGGCCCCGATTCGTCTGCGCAAGGCGCGCTGGAATCAGACGAAACAGCGCAGACGAATCCGGGGTGGACCCCTCAGGTGCGCGAGGGGGCGGCCGATGTCAGGGGTGCCGGCCAAGGATGGCCCGGCTGCTCGACCGCACAAGGATGGTGCACCGATGGTCCCGCTCACCCGAATCACGGGCGTTCAGTTCGCGCTGAACCCTGACCTGATCGAACGTGTCGACCGGACCCCGGACACCATCATCACGCTGGTCGACGGCGCGAAGTACATCGTGCAGGAGACGCTCGACGAGGTCGTTCTCGCCATCCTGGAGTACCGCGCCCAGGTCCTCGCCGCCGCCAACGGGTTCGAGCGGCTCGGAGAGAGCACCATCCGCCGGACCCGGCTCTCGGCCGTCCCGGACTCCACGGACATCGATGCCGCCAACCCAGTCGACGCAGCGGTCGCCGACGGCCCCGTGCTGCCGCTCGCACCCCGGAGGCCGTGATGGACCGGGCCACACAGATCGGCCTGGGGCTCGGCCTGGTCGCGATCCTCGGCGCCAACATCATGGAGGGCGGCAGCCCCACGTCGCTGCTGCTGATCCCGCCGATGATCCTCGTCTTCGGCGGCACCATCGGCGCAGCGGTCGCCGGCGGCACCATGACCGACGCCAAGAACGCGGTCACCTCGCTCAAGCGCGCACTCACTTGGAAGCAGGTGCCCAACGCCGACCTCGTCGCGGTGGTCGTGAAGATGGCCGACAAGGCGCGCCGCGAGGGGCTGCTCACCCTCGAGGACGTCATCCGCGACGTCGAGGACGACTTCCTCAAGCGCGGCCTCGAGCTGGCCATCGACGGCACCGACCCCGAGGAGCTGCGCGAGATCCTCGAGGCGGAGCTCGACGCCAAGCGGGCGGCGGACCGCCAGGCCGCCAAGTTCTACAACGACATGGGCGGCTACGCCCCGACGATCGGGATCATCGGCACGGTCATGGGCCTCGTCCACGTGCTCGAGAACCTGTCCAACCCCGACGAGCTCGGCCACCTGATCGCGGGCGCCTTCGTCGCGACGCGCTGGGGCGTCATGACCGCGAACGTGATCTGGCTGCCGATCGGCAGCCGGCTCGGCCGGATCGGCCAGCTCGAGTCCGGCCGGATGGAGCTGGTCATCGAGGGCGTCCTCGCCGTGCAGTCCGGAGCCAACCCGCGCGTGGTCGCGCAGCGCCTCGAGTCGCTGATGCCGCTGTCGGACCGGCTGCCCGAGGCCAAGGCGGCCTGAGATGCCGCGCAGGAGGGAGCGCCGCCACCAGGAGGAGCACACCAACCACGAACGGTGGCTGATCACCTACGCCGACATGATCACGCTGCTGATGGTGCTGTTCATCGTGCTGTTCGCGATCAGCCAGGTGGACCA
This sequence comes from Nocardioides sp., assembly GCA_051960495.1. GTDB lineage: Bacteria > Actinomycetota > Actinomycetes > Propionibacteriales > Nocardioidaceae > Nocardioides_B. Next base: position 1,454 of record JBQCEF010000311.1, read on the forward strand.
GAAGCGGTTCGAGATGCTCCGTGAGGGGATGGCGGCCGGCTTCGGGCACGAGCCGTCGCCGTTCCAGGGGGACCAGACCGTGCTCGCCGAGGCCGGCGCGCAGCCGATCGCGCCGGTGCAGCCGCAGCTCGAGGAGACCGTGCGCAAGACGACGCAGGAGCAGCCGTCGACCAACCAGGTCAAGGCCCGGCAGGACGCGTACGACGAGGCCAAGGCGGAGGTGGCCCGGCTCCAGGAGCTGCGACGACGGATCGCCCAGGCACTCCGGGCCGCCGGCCTGCTCCACGACGTGTCGATGAAGATCGACCAGCGCGGGCTGCGGGTCAGCCTGGTGTCGCGGCACATCGTGTTCCGGGCCAACCTCGCCGACCTGAGCCCACGGGGGGCGCAGGTCCTCGACGTGCTGGCGCCGGTGCTGCGCACGCTGCCCAACCAGATCGACGTGGCCGGGCACACCAACCAGGTGAAGGTGAAGCCGAAGTACTACCCGACCGACTGGGAGCTCTCGGCGGCGCGTGCGGTGACGGTGCTGCGCTACCTCACCGAGGTGCGCGACGTGCCCTCGCGGCACCTGTCCGCGGTGGCCTACGGGCACGAGCGACCCCTGGTCGACCCTGCGAAGCCCGGCTCGCAGGCCCTGAACAAGCGGGTGGACATCGTCGTGCTGTCCGCCGCGAGTGACGACGTACGCCGACTGTTCTCCGACGTCCTGCGCGACGGAGCGAAGCTGTGAGGAGCACGAGATGAGCCAGACGGTGATCGAGCCGACCGATGAGGAGGCCCCGGCGGGCCGCGGCAAGAAGGGCAAGGTCCTGGTGGTCCTGCTGGTGCTGGTGCTGGCCGGTGTCGGCGCGTGGTGGTTCATGCTGCGCCCCGCGTCCGCCGAGGAGGCGCCGCACCCGGGCGCCGTGGTGAAGCTGGACGCGATCCAGGTGAACCTCGCCGACGGCCACTACCTGCGCATCGGGGTGGCCCTGCAGGCGACCGATGAGGTGAAGGAGGAGCTCGAGGGGAGCAAGGCGCTCGACGCCACGATCGAGCTGTTCACCGGCCAGGACATGGACAGGCTGGCGCAGCGGCCCTACCGCGAGGGGCTGAGGAAGAAGCTCGTGCACCGGCTGGAGGAGGCCTACGAGGGCGAGGTGATGGGGGTCTACTTCACCGACTTCGTGACCCAGTAGCGGCCGCCTCCCGGGTCCCGCCCGGCGCGCCTCGACTCATCACCGGATGATTCTCCTCAGGATCGTCCGGCGCTGACCGATACCCACTGTCGTGAACGCATCCGTCCGCGCGACTCCGGGCCGGCTCGTGCCTGCTGTCGGGCGCGAGCGACGCCGCCGACCCGGCCTGGTGACGCCCTACGACTTCCGTCGACCGGTCAAGCTGTCGCGGGAGAACTCGCGCAGCCTGCAGCTGACGTTCGAGACGTTCGCCCGGCAGGCGTCGATCGTGATGACGTCGGCGCTGCGCTCGGTCTGCCAGATCGACCTGGTCGAGATCGAGCAGCGCACCTACACCGAGTACGTCGAGTCGCTGGCCGAGACGACCTACATGACGGTCTTCAGCATGCAGCCGGTGCAGCAGCCGGCCGTGCTGGAGATGCCTCTGCCGGTCGTCATGGGCTGCGTCGACCGGCTGCTCGGGGGGCCCGGTCCCGCCGACCAGCCGATGCGCCCGCTGACCGACCTGGAGAGCACCGTCGTCGCGGGCCTCTACGAGCGGCTCGTCGCCGAGGTCCGCTACGCCCTGTCGACGCTGGTCGCCATCGAGCCCCGGATCGTCGGGGTCGAGTACAGCCCCCAGCTCGCGCAGCTCGCCAACGCCAGCGACGCGATGGTCGTGGCCCGCTTCGTGCTGCGCCGCGGCGAGGTCGAGCACCCGCTGACGCTCGCGATGTCGTTCAACGGCCTGCTGCCCTTCCTCAACGCCACCGGCAGCGCGGCGGTGGTGACCGAGCGGGAGCGGGCCCAGCGCGCCGAGGCGTCCGCCCGGCTCGCCGCCGGCTTCCAGGAGGTGCCGGTCGAGGTCGCCGTCCGGTTCCGCGGCACGGTCGCCGACCCCGTCGAGCTCTCGGGCCTGCAGGTCGGCGACGTCGTCCGTCTCAAGCACCCGGCGCAGGCACCTCTCGACGTGACCGCGGCCGACGTCGTGTTCGCGCACGCCATGGCCGGCACCCAGGGCACCCGGCTGGCCGCCCGAGTCGTCGCAGCACCCCTCCAGGAGAACTCATGACCATGTCCGTGACCGACGCCGCCGTCTCAGGCGCTCTCGCCGACCTCGCCACCGCGGTCGCCCAGGCAGCGACGCCGCTGATCCCGGCCGGCGAGGTCCTCGTGCCCGGCACCGTGGAGCCGACCGCCGAGGTCGACGCGACCCGGTGGACGGCAGGGGCGATGGCGCGCGTCGTCGGCGCCGACGACTCGCTGGTCGGGGTGCTCGTGGGCTCCGAGCTGGCGGATGCCCTGGCCTCGGCCCCGTCGGGCGCGCTCGACCTGGGGGCCGCGCTCCAGCCGGCCCTCGACGCCATGGCGGCCGCCCTCGGCTCGTCGGCCGGGGCCGGAGAGGCGCTGGGCGGGTCCGACGTCGTGGCGGCGCTGACCCAGGCGACCGTCGCGGTGCCGCTGCTCGCCGGAGACGTCGTGACCGCCGTGGTGTTCCTCGGCACGTCGGGCGTGGCCACCGCGACCGCGTCCGCCGGCCAGGTCCACGGGACCCACCCCACGCGCGGCGTGGAGCTGCTGCACGGCGTGGCCATGGAGGTCACCGTGGAGCTGGGCCGCACCCGGCTGTCCGTGCGCGAGCTGCTGGCGCTGACCCCGGGTGACGTCCTGGAGCTCGATCGTGCCGCCGGCAGCCCGGCGGACCTGCTGGTCAACGGGCGACTGATCGCCCGCGGTGAGGTCGTCGTCGTCGACGAGGACTTCGCGCTGCGGGTCACCGAGATCGTCTCCCACTCCGCGACCGCCTGATGCTCGAGCTGGTCCTGCGCCTGGCGGTGTCGCTGGGTGTCGTGCTCGGCCTGTTCTGGCTCGTCGCACGCGCGAGCGCCCGCAAGCTCGGCGGCACGCGCGGTGTGCTCCGGGTGCACGGGCGCCAGTCGCTGAGCCGGACCGCGTCGCTGGCTGTCGTCGAGGTCGGCAGCCGGGTGCTGGTCGTCGGTGTCAGCGAGGGCGGCGTCCGGCTGCTCACCGAGCTGGACCCGCTCGACGTGGTCTCGCCCGAGAGCGAGGAGACCGACGAGGACGCCGCCGCAGGGCCCCGTCGTACCGCCGGCCGTCGGGTCGCGGGACGCCGTGCTGCCCGGCCGGCGGCGCTGTCCGGATCGTTGCTGTCGCCGCAGACCTGGAGCCAGGCCTGGGCGGCGGCGACGGCGAAGTCGTCCGCGGCCCCGGTCGTGGACGGACCCACGCATGAGTGAGCGGTACGCCGGACGCCGCTGGGGACTCGGACTGGCCACGGCGCTGCTCGTCGTACTGGGCGGCCAGCTGCTCCTCGGCGGAGCGGCCACGGCCGCGGCGCCCGCCGTCGTCGCCTCGACCGGTCCGGCGACGTCGGTCAGCACCGCGATCGCCGCTGCCGGCCTGCCCGTGCCGCACGCCCCGGACGGCCCACGTGGTCCGCAGGGACCCAAGAACGGCTCCGGCGACGTCACGGTGAAGTTCGACGACCTGACCAAGAAGCCGAGCACCCCGATCCTGGTGCTGCTCGGCCTGACGCTGCTCTCGCTGGTGCCGGCCATCCTGCTGACGTGCACGAGCTTCACCAAGATCCTGGTGGTGCTCGGGCTGACCCGCAACGCGCTGGGGCTGCAGCAGATCCCGCCCAACCAGGTCCTCGCCGGGCTCGCGCTGTTCCTGAGCCTGTTCATCATGGGTCCGGTCCTCGCCGAGATCAACGACGTCGGTCTACAGCCGTACCTCGACGGGACCAAGTCGCAGACCGTCGCCTGGAACGACGGGGTGGAGCCACTGCGTCACTTCATGCTGGGCCAGACCGGCGACAAGGAGATCGCGCTGCTCACCGAGGTGGCGCACCGGGACAAGCCGGAGACCCCCGACGACGTGGCCCTGACGACGCTCATCCCGGCGTTCATCCTCAGCGAGCTCAAGCAGGCTTTCATCATCGGCTTCATGATCTTCATCCCGTTCCTCGTCATCGACATCGTGGTGAGCGCCGGGCTGATGTCGCTGGGCATGATGATGATGCCGCCGGTGATGGTCTCGTTGCCGTTCAAGCTCCTCCTCTTCGTCCTCGTCGACGGCTGGGGGCTCATCGTCCGCTCGCTCGTGCAGAGCTACGGGAGCTGACGCGATGACCGACAGCGCCGTCCTCGAGATCGCCCTCCAGACCATGGTGGTCGCGCTCAAGCTCACCGCCCCGATCCTGATCCCCGCCCTGGTGATCGGCTTCGTGATCTCACTCATCCAGTCGATGACGCAGATCCAGGAGTTCACGCTCGCGTTCGTGCCGAAGCTCATCGGGGTCGGCATCTCCCTGCTGGTGTCCGGCAACTGGATGCTGCACACCCTGATCGCCTACACGCAGGACCTGTTCGCCCGGCTGCCCGAGCTCCTGGGCTGACCGGCGTGGTCATCACCCTCGACGGTGCGCCGCTCATCGCCTACGTGCTGGCGTCGATCCGGTTGGTGGCGTGGCTGATGGTGGTGCCGCCGTTCTCGTCCAAGGCGGTGCCGACCCTGGCGAAGACGCTGCTGGCGTTCGGGCTCGCGCTGGCCGTCGCGCCGAGCCTGGGCGACACGCCGCCGCCGCTGGACGCCGGCCCGCTCATCGTCGCGGCGGTCCAGGAGGCGCTGATCGGCGCGACCATGGGGTTCATCGTGTTCCTGGTCTTCGCCGCCATGCAGGCAGCGGGCGACCTCATCGACGTGTTCGGCGGGTTCAGCCTTGCCGCCGCGTTCGACCCGCTGAGCCAGAACATGAACTCCGTCCACGGGAAGCTCTTCAGCATGCTCGCGATGATGCTGCTCTTCGCGACGGACGCGCACCTGCTGGTCATGGGCGGGCTGCTCCGGTCCTTCGAGGCGATGCCGCTGGGGACCGTCTGGAGCCCCGGAAGCGCCACCGAGGTGCTCGCCACCCTGTTCAGCGTCTTCTTCTCCGCCGCCGTGCAGATCGCGCTGCCGCTCATCGCGGTGCTGTTCGTGGCCGACCTCGGGCTCGCGCTGCTGACCAAGGTCGCGCCCCAGCTCAACGCGATCGGCATCATGTTCCCGGCCAAGATCGGCCTGACCCTGCTGGTGGTGGGGATGTCGTTCGCCGTACTCCCCGACGCACTGTCGCGCCTCGTCGAGATCATCTCCGAGGCCACCTCGGCGATCGGGTTGATGGGGTGAGCCGACGATGAGCACCGAGGAGAAGACCGAGAAGGCAACCCCCCAGAAGCGGAAGAAGAGCCGCAAGGAGGGGCAGGTCGCCCGCTCTCCGGAGGTGGGGCCGTGGGCCGCGGTGCTGGTGATCTCGATGATGCTCCACCTGCTCGCGGGCAAGGGGATCGAGTCCGTGCAGGCGCTGCTGACCCGCACGCTCGCGATGATCCAGCACCCCTCCGAGCAGAGCGCGTTGCTCCTGCTGGGCGAGGGCGGCCGCCTGGTCCTGCTCCTGTCGGTGTCGCTCGGGCTCATCGTGCTCGTCATCAGCGTGATCGGCTTCGTCGCGCAGGGTGGCCTGTTCTTCGCGACCAAGGCGCTCAAGCCGAAGTGGTCGAGGCTGAGCCCGCTGCAGGGCGCGAAGCGGCTCTTCGGGCCGCACGCCCTGTGGGAGGGCGCCAAGATGCTCGTGAAGAGCTCCCTGGTCGGCTTCTTCGTCTGGCGTGCGGTGAAGAGCCTGATGCCCGTGCTCGGCGGGCTCGTGCCGATCCCGGTCGCCCTCGAGCTCGCGGCCGACGCCGCCACCGGGCTGATGCGCGACATCGCCTTCGCGGCCCTCCTGGCGGCCGGGGTGGACTACGCCGTCCAGCGCCGGCGGACCGGCAAGCAGGTGCGGATGACCAAGAAGGAGGTCAAGGACGAGCACAAGCAGAGCGAGGGCGACCCGATGCTGAAGGGGCAGATCCGTTCCCGCCAGCTCGCCGCCGCGCGCAGCCGGATGATGGCCGCGGTGCCCGAGGCCGACGTGGTGCTGGTCAACCCCACGCACGTCGCCGTCGCGCTGAAGTACGAGCCGGCGCGAGGAACGCCCCGTGTGGTCGCCAAGGGCGCCGGTGCCGTCGCCACTCGCATCCGCGAGCTCGCGACGGCCAGCCGGGTGACGCTCGTCGAGGACGTGCCGCTCGCCCGTGCGCTGCACGCCAGCTGCGAGGTCGGCCAGGAGATCCCGCCGCAGCTCTACCATGCGGTGGCCCAGGTGCTCGCCTTCGTGCTGAGCCGCCGCGCCGCCGGCGCACCCCCAGGGCAGTACCGGACCCCACGCGACCCCGCGCCGCTTCCGGAGGTCCCGCGGGGTGGCCGCTCGCGCGAGCCGGCGAATCCCTCAGGTGCGCCGACGACCGGCCGATAGGAGCCTTGGCCAGGACGGCGACGGTGCGCACCACGGACGGTGCTTCGTGACAGGAGACCCTGTCGGCAAGCAACCCGAAAGGCGGGTCCGTGGCCCAGTCGCAGTCCCCAGCCGCCGGCTCGACGCCTTCGTCGGCACAGCGGCGGATGGCGCAGGTCGGCGTCCCGGTCGCCATCGTCGCGATCGTGGTCATGCTCGTCGTACCGCTGCCGGCGATGATGCTCGACCTGCTGATCGCCGCCAACATCACCGCCGCGGTGCTGATCCTGCTGACCGCGATGTTCGTGCACCGGCCGCTGGACTTCTCCTCCTTCCCCGCGCTGATCCTGGTCGCCACGCTGTTCAGGCTGGCGCTCAACGTCAGCGCGAGCCGGCTGGTGCTGCTCGACGGCTACGCCGGCAAGGTGATCGACACGTTCGGCCACTTCGTCATCGGCGGCTCGCTGATCGTCGGCATCATCGTCTTCGCGATCCTCGTGGTGATCCAGTTCGTCGTGGTGACCAACGGCGCCGGCCGGGTGGCCGAGGTCGGCGCGAGGTTCACCCTCGACGCCATGCCGGGCAAGCAGATGGCGATCGACGCCGACCTCAACTCGGGCCTGATCGACGACGACGAGGCCCGCCGTCGCCGTGCCGAGGTCGCCGGCGAGGCCGACTTCTACGGCGCGATGGACGGTGCCTCGAAGTTCGTGAAGGGTGACGCGATCGCCGCGATCATCATCACGCTGGTCAACCTGGTGGGCGGCTTCACGATCGGGGTGATCCAGCACGGCATGTCGCTCGGCGACGCCGTGCAGACCTACAGCCTGCTGACCATCGGCGACGGCCTCGTCTCGCAGATCCCGGCGCTGCTGCTCTCGGTCGCCACCGGCCTCATCGTCACCCGGGCGACCGGCGAGGCGGACATGGGCACCGACCTGATCGGCCAGATGACCCGGCACCGGCAGCCGCTGCGCATCGCCGGGTTCGCCGCCCTCGGCCTGGCGCTGATCCCGGGCATCCCCAAGATCCCGTTCCTGTTCATGGGCGGCGCGATGCTGTTCCTCTCCACCCGCGTGGAGGACCAGGCCGCCCCGGCCGAGCCGACCGCGCCGGAGCTCGAGGCCGCGCCCGCGCCGGACTCGGTCGAGGCGCTGATCGACGAGAGCCGCGTCGACCCGCTCGAGCTCGAGCTCGCCGCCGACCTCATCGACCTGGTCGACACGACCTCCGGCGGCGACCTGCTCGACCGCGTGAAGGCGCTGCGCCGGAAGGTCGCCACGGACCTCGGGGTCGTGGTGCCGCCGGTGCGGACCCGGGACAACCTCGACCTGCCGCTGGGCATGTACGCGATCCGGCTCTTCGGCGTCGAGGTCGCCCGAGGGGAGGCGCCCCCCGGCACGGTGCTCGCGATCGGCGACGGGCTCGAGGGCCTGCCGGGGCGTCGTACCCAGGAGCCCGTCTTCGGCCTCGCCGCGGTCTGGGTCCCCGTCGAGCTGCGCAGCCAGGCCGAGCTGGCCGGCGCCACCGTCGTCGACCGGGCCTCGGTGCTCACCACCCACCTCGCCGAGGTGGTCCGCGGCTACGCGTCCCGCCTGCTCGGGCGCGAGGACGTGAAGCTGCTGACCGACGTGGTGAAGCGCACCAACCCCGCGGTCATCGACGAGCTGACCCCTTCGCAGCTGAGCCTCGGCGAGGTGCAGCGCGTGCTCGCGGCGCTGCTCGAGGAGGGGATCTCGATCCGCGACCTGACCAGGATCTTCGAGGCGATGTCGCTGCGGGCCCGGGTCGCCAAGGACCTCGACGGGCTCGTGGAGGCCGTCAGGGTGACGCTCGGGCCGGCCGTGGTCGCGCCGCACGTGCAGGACGGCGCGGTGAACGTGATCAGCTTCGACCCGATGCTCGAGCAGCGGTTCCTCGAGGGGCTGCGCGTGGGTGAAGCCGGGGGGTTCCTCGCGCTCGACCCCGACCTGTCGCAGACCGTGCTGACCCAGGTGATGGCCCTCGGTCAGCAGGCGGAGGAGCAGAACCTGACGCCGGTGCTGGTGTGCGCCCCGCAGATCCGTGCGGCGGTCCGCCGGCTCATCAGCCCGTCGCTGCCGCGGCTGCCGGTGCTGTCCTACAGCGAGCTCGAGGGGCCGGCGCAGATCCGCTCCGTCGGCGTGGTCACTGGCGCGGCGCCGGCGTACTCGGTGAACTGACTGATGAGGTGATGGCGACGATGACAGGAGTGTGGTGGTGAGCCCGTTCTCTGCTCCGGTGCTCGGTGGTGCGGCGCTGATGAGCGCGCCGGCCTGGTGGCACGCCGTCGACGGCACGGTGCCGGCGGGCGAGGCGGTCACCCGGTTCCTGATCTGCGTCGCGATCTGCTGGGTCGCGCTGGAGGTGCTGACCACGCTGGTCGGTCCGGCGCCGGCCCGGGCGGCGGAGGGCGGCGAGGAGTCGACAGCGGAGCCGGCGGAGACGTCGCTGCCGGTCTGAGCCCCCGCCCAGCGATCAGGCCAGGTGCGGCGGCTCGACCAGGACCGGAGCCCGCCGCGCCGACTGCGCGAGCAGGATCCCCGCGACCACGGCGACGCCGCCGACGAGCGACAGCAGGCCGAGCTCCTCGCGGAACCACACCCAGCCGAGCGCGCTGACCCCGACCGGCTCGAGCATCGCGACCATCGTGACGGCGGTGGCGCTGAGGTGGCGCAGCGCGAGCAGCTCGACGCCGAACGGCAGCAGCGTCCCGAGGACGACCACCCACGCCAGCAACGACCAGACCGGCAGCTCGAGGTCGGCGAGCCGGCCGAGCAGCGACGCCTGGTCGTCGAGCAGCCCGGTGTCGAACGACGTGATCGGCGAAACGACGTTGAGCGCGATCGTCGCGACGAGGAACGACCACAGGATCACCCGAAGGGGGTCGAGGACCCCGACCCCGTGCTCGCCGATGAGGAAGTAGGTCGCGAAGCAGACCGCGGCGCCGAGGCCGGCGAGGATGCCGAGCCCGTCGAACGAGACGCCGCGGCCGATGCCGGTGGCCAGGCCGAGCCCGACCATGGCGAGCGCCAGGCCGAGCCACATCCGCGAGCGCACCTGCTCCTTCTGGACGAGCCGGGCCCACACCGCGACGAGGATCGGCGCCTGGTACTCCAGCAGCAGCGCCATCCCGACCGGCAGCCGGTCGATCGCAACGAAGTACGTCCAATGCAGGGCCGCCACGCCGACCAGGCCGTGGTCCACGAGCAGGACGAGCAACCT
>JBQCEF010000312.1:0-4367 GCA_051960495.1 Nocardioides sp.
TGAGATCGCCGCCGAGCTGATCAAGCTGTACGCCGCCCGGCAGGCCACCCGGGGCTACGCGTTCGGCCCCGACACCCCGTGGCAGCGCGAGCTCGAGGACGCGTTCCCGTTCCAGGAGACACCGGACCAGCTGAGCACGGTCGACGAGGTCAAGGGCGACATGCGGCTCTCGGTCCCGATGGACCGGCTGGTCTGCGGCGACGTCGGCTACGGCAAGACCGAGATCGCGGTGCGCGCGGCGTTCAAGGCGGTCCAGGACGGCAAGCAGGTCGCGGTGCTGGTGCCGACCACCCTGCTGGTGACCCAGCACCTGAGCACGTTCTCGGAGCGGATGAGCGGCTTCCCGGTGGTGCTCAAGGGGCTGTCGCGGTTCCAGACCGACAAGGAGGCCGCGGAGACGCTGGAGGGCCTGCGCCAGGGCTCGGTCGACATCGTGATCGGCACGCACCGGCTGCTCAACCCGGACATCAAGATCAAGAACCTCGGCCTGATCATCGTCGACGAGGAGCAGCGCTTCGGTGTCGAGCACAAGGAGCAGATGAAGCGGCTGCGCACGAGCGTCGACGTGCTGGCGATGTCCGCGACGCCGATCCCGCGCACGCTCGAGATGGCGATCACCGGCATCCGCGAGATGTCGACGATCACCACCCCGCCCGAGGAGCGGCACCCGGTGCTGACCTACGTCGGCGCCTACGAGGACAGGCAGGTCACCGCGGCGATCCGGCGCGAGCTGCTCCGCGAGGGCCAGGTGTTCTACATCCACAACCGGGTGCAGTCGATCGACAAGGCCGCGGCGCACATCCGCCAGCTCGTGCCGGAGGCCCGGGTCGGCGTCGCGCACGGCCAGATGGGGGAGCACCAGCTCGAGGAGGTCATGGTCGACTTCTGGGAGAAGCGATTCGACGTGCTGGTGTGCACCACGATCGTCGAGTCCGGCCTGGACGTCTCCAACGCCAATACGATGGTGATCGAGCGCGCCGACATGCTCGGGCTGTCCCAGCTGCACCAGCTCCGCGGCCGCGTCGGCCGTGGCCGCGAGCGGGCCTACGCCTACTTCCTCTACCCGGCCGACAAGCCGCTGACCGAGACCGCCCACGAGCGGCTCGCGACGCTGGCGCAGCACTCCGACCTCGGCGGCGGCATGGCGATCGCGATGAAGGACCTCGAGATCCGCGGCGCCGGCAACCTGCTCGGCGGCGAGCAGTCCGGCCACATCGCCGACGTCGGCTTCGACCTCTACGTGCGGCTCGTCGGCGAGGCGGTCGCGGAGTTCCGGGGCGGCCCGGCCGAGGAGGAGGTGCTCGACGTCAAGATCGAGCTGCCGATCGACGCGCACCTGCCGCACGACTACGTGCCCTCGGAGCGGCTGCGGCTCGAGATGTACAAGCGGCTCGCGGAGGTCCGCAGCGACGAGGACGTCGACCTGCTGCGCGATGAGATGAAGGACCGGTACGGCGACCCGCCGCCGCCCGTCGCCTCGCTGCTCGAGGTGGCCCGGTTCCGGGCGCGGGCGCGGGCCGCGAAGCTCACCGACGTGACCGTGCAGGGCAAGTACGTCCGCTTCGCCCCCGTCGAGCTCCCGGACTCCGCCGGCGTACGCCTCAACCGGCTTCACCCCGGCAGCATCCTCAAGCCGGGGGTGCGTACGATGCTCGTGCCCCGTCCCTCGACCGCGGTCGTGGGTGGGACGCCCATCCGCGACGAGGCCCTGCTGACGTGGGCCCGTCAGGTAGTCGACACAGTGATTGACCCCGCGGGAGCCGTTCCGGCGGGGCAGAAGGTGGAGAAGTCGTGACCCGAGTCCGCCCCGGCCGCACCGTCCGGCTGTCCGTCCTCGTCGCCGGCGCGGCGCTGGCCCTGACCGGCTGCGGCCTGCACCCCGGTGCCGCTGCCGTCGTCGGCGGTACGACGATCTCCGGCGGCGAGGTCGACGACGCGGCCGCCGCGCTGTGCTCGGCCAACATCACCGGCGCGAAGGCCAACGGCCAGCCGAAGCCGGACCTCGCGACCCGCGGGGCCCGCCAGGCCGCCGTGCAGCTGCTCATCGACAGCGAGCTGTCCCACCAGTTCGCCGCGTCGCGCGGGGTGACCCCTGATCGCGCCAAGGTGTCCAACGCGCTCGCCCAGCAGAAGCAGACCGTCGACCTGCTCCCCGAGGGCAACAAGGCCGACTTCTCCGAGATCCTGCGCAACTACGCCGAGGGCCAGCTGATGCTGATCGAGATCGGCAAGCAGGAGCTCGGTGACCCGAACGCCGCCGACGACAAGGCGCTCGCCGCCGGCACGAAGGCGCGCGACAAGTGGGCCAAGCAGGTCGACGTCGAGGTCGACCCGCGCTACGGCGAGTGGTCGCAGGGCTCGCTGCACACCGCGAGCGGCTCGCTGTCCGTGCCGGTGTCCGACCGGGCCGCGACCGGCGCCAACATGGAGCCCGGGGCCGGCTGGGTGGCTGGGCTGCCCTCGTCGCAGAAGTGCAGCTGACCCTGCTCCTCACCAGCCCGCGGGTCGCTCCCGGGCTGATGTCCTGGGCCGCCTGGCAGGCCGTCGCGTCCGCCGACCGGCGGCTGGCCTCAAGCGCGGATCACCCAGTGTGCCGGGCGGTGGCTGCGGCCGGGCACCCGGTCGAGGTGCTCGCGCCGTCCCGGGCCGGCGCGCTGGTCGAGGCGCTGGTCGTCGCAGCCCGCGTAAGCGACGGCGTGTGGCTGGCCGACGACGCCGAGGCCGAGCGGCTGCCCACCGAGCTCGCGACGGTGCTCGTCGAGGGGCCGGAGTCCGGGTCGGGTGCCGGGGTCGACGTCGAGGTGCTGCACGCGTCGTACGACGTCCCCGGTGCGCGGCTGCTCGACCTGGTCACGGTCATGGACGAGCTGCGCCGCAACTGTCCGTGGGACCGCGAGCAGACCCACGAGTCGCTGGCGAGGTACCTGCTCGAGGAGACCTACGAGCTCCTCGAGGCGATCGAGAGCGGCGACTACACGCACCTGCGCGAGGAGCTCGGCGACCTGCTGCTGCAGGTGTACTTCCACGCCCGGATCGCCGCCGAGGACCCCGACGACGCGTTCACGATCGACGACGTCGCCGGCGGGATCGTCGACAAGCTCGTGCACCGGCACCCGCACGTGTTCGCGGGCCTCGACGTCGCGGACGCGAGCGAGGTGGAAGCCAACTGGGAGGCGCTGAAGCACGCCGAGAAGGGTCGCGCCTCGGTGCTCGACGGCGTGCCCATGGCGCTGCCGGCGCTGGCGCTCGCCGACAAGGTGCTCGGCAAGGCCGCCACGGTCGGTGTTCAGCCGTTCGGGTCGGTCGAGCCCGTCGAGGCCCTGGGCGACCGGCTCCTCGGCCTGGTCGTCGAGGCGCGGGCAGCCGGACTGGATCCCGAGCAGGAGCTCCGGGCCGCCGTGCGCCGCCTCGCCGACGCCGTCCGCGCCGCCGAGCGCTGACCGTCGCCCCGGCGCCTTCTTACAGCAGCAGCTCGCCGCCACCGGCCGCCATCGTCTCGGCGACCTGCCGGTTGTTCGCCGCGATGAGCTCCGGGTCGGCCTTCGGCAGCACGTCGTCCCAGACGGCGAGCATGTAGCCGCGGCCCTGCATCATGCCCAGCGGCCGCGCGTAGAACTGCATGTGGAAGTGCGCCGACCCGTCTCCCCAGCGGGCGAAGTGCGTGCGGCCCACGCCGGGCAGGCCCTTGATCGCGCCGGCGAACCGCTGCACCACCTCGCCCATCGTGGCGAGCAGGGCGGGCGACATCTCGTGGAGCAGCACGTGCTCGTTGGGGGCGAGGCCGCCCCAGAACGGCAGGCCGGTGTCGCGATATCCCGACACGTGCCAGTGCGCGTCGCGCCACAGCCAGCCCCAGTCGCCCGGCTTGCAGTGCCCGCACTCGGACGGGTCGATCTCGCCGTGCCGCGGCTCCTCCGGGACGAGCATCGGCTCGAGCGGCGACATCTCGACGGCGTCGAAGGCGACCAGCGGGTGCTCGACCAGCTCGTGCGTGGACAGTCGTTCGCCGATCGGGACGCCGTCGTGCCAGGGGGAGGACGCGGGTCGGGACAGGTAGTCGTCAGGCATGACCGACACCTTGCCACGTCGTACGACGCCGGTTCGTGGATGATCCTCGGCACCAGGTGCCGGAGATGCTCCAAAGACTCGGCCAGGCTGACGGCGGGTCGGCGGGAGCGGTCCGCCAGGGCGAGCCCTGCCCACCGCGGACCCCGCCCGCGGCTAGGCTGGAGCCGCACGTGCCATCCCCGAGCTAGGAGCATTCCCCATGGCGTCCATCGAGGCTGTCGGCGCTCGCGAGATCCTCGACTCGCGCGGCAATCCCACCATCGAGGTCGAGGTCGCCCTCGACGACGGCACGGTGAGCC
>JBQCEF010000313.1:0-2125 GCA_051960495.1 Nocardioides sp.
GTCCGCCTAGTCGGCGGGCCACCAGAGTCCGGTCGTGATGCGCACGCCGTCATTCTGCCCCAGCCTCCGGTGCCAGGGGAAGCCGGTAGTCTCCGAGCATGCCCGGGCCCGCGTGCGTCGTCTTCGACAAGACGCTCACCTCCTACGACTTCGGCCCGACCCACCCGATGTCGCCCATCCGCGTCGACCTGACCATGCGGCTCGCCGACGAGCTCGGCATCGTCGGTCACTCCGGCCTGGTGACCGTGGCCGCGCCGGTCGCCTCCGACGAGCTCGTGGGGACGGTGCACGACGAGGCGTTCATGGCCGCGGTGCGCCGCGTCGGTCTCGACCCCTACGTGGTCGACGAGGCGCACGGCCTCGGCACGCCGGACAACCCGACCTTCGAGGGCATGCACCAGGCGTCGGCCCACGTCGTCGGCGCTAGCGTCGAGGCAGCCCGCCAGGTGTGGACCGGCGAGGTGCTGCACGCCGCGAACGTCTCTGGCGGCCTCCACCACGCGATGCCCGACAAGGCGAGCGGCTTCTGCGTCTACAACGACGTCGCGGTGGCGATCCGCTGGCTGCTCGACAACGGTGCGCAGAAGGTGGCGTACGTCGACGTCGACGTCCACCACGGCGACGGGGTGGAGCGGATCTTCTACGACGACCCGCGGGTGCTCACGATCAGCCTGCACGAGACCGGCCAGATGCTGTTCCCGGGCACCGGCTTCCCGCACGACACCGGCGGGCCCGGGGCGGAGGGGAGCGCGGTCAACGTCGCGCTGCCCCCCGGCACGGCCGACGCCGGCTGGCTGCGCGCGTTCCACGCCGTCGTACCGCCGTTGCTGCGGGAGTTCGCGCCCGACGTACTCGTGACCCAGCACGGCTGTGACTCGCACATCGAGGACCCGCTGGCGCACCTCATGCTGACCGTCGACGGGCAGCGCGCGAGCTACGAGGCGCTGCACGACCTCGCCCACGAGCTGTGCGAGGGGCGCTGGGTCGCACTCGGTGGCGGTGGCTACGCGATCGTCGACGTGGTCCCGCGGGCCTGGTCGCACCTGCTGGCGATCGTGGGCGGGGCCCCTATCGACCCGCACACGCCCACGCCCGAGGGCTGGCGCGACCACGTCACGACGCTGCTGGGCCGCACCGCGCCGTTCCGGATGACCGACGGCCGCACCCCGGCGTACCGCGACTGGGCGCAGGGCTACGACCCGGGCAGCTGGCTCGACCGTGCCATCAACGCCACCCGCGAGGCGACGTTCCCGCTGCACGGGCTCGACCCGCTCCCCTGACCCGCGACCGCTCGGACGGGCAGGTTTCGAGTGGGGCGCCTGGGCGCGGTTTTTGCGCATCGGCGCCGACGAACCTGCGCGCCTACCGGACCGGTGCGTGATTCTGGCGCGGGGGAGTTGGGCGGCGACCGCTCGGACGGGCAAACACCGCATCCTGCGGCGGTGGAGCCGCGGAACCGCCGCGTTTGCCCGTCCGACGCGTCGTGCGCGGTCGACGGGGGCGCCTGGGCGCGGTTTTTGCGCATCGGCGGCGACGCACCTGCGCGCCGACCGGACCGGTGCGCGATTCTGGCGCGGAGGAGTTGGGCGGCGACCGCTCGGACGGGCAAACACCGCCTCCTGCGGCCGTGGCGCCGTCGCTCCACCGCGTTTGCCCGTCCGACGCGTCGTGCAGATCGAGGAGCTGCCGACGGGACTAGGACCAACGGCGCTTCCCTGAGCCGGTGGCGCGAGGGATGCTGGGGACGCGTGCTGCAGCAGTCCATTCGACACGCGGGAGGGAAGGTAAAGAAATGGGACAAAGGTGCACCCCTTCCCCATTCGTCACTCTAGGCTCTATTCTCACGGAAGCACATACGCATGGTCTCCGGTGGGGAAGCCGGGGGCGGAATGTGCTGCGAGAGAGCGGTGCATGATGGCCTCACAGACCCCTGGGGATATCTCCGAGGTGAAGTTCTTGACCGTGGCCGAGGTGGCGACGGTGATGCGCGTGTCCAAGATGACGGTCTACCGTCTGGTCCACTCCGGCGAGCTTCCTGCCGTCCGGGTCGGACGCTCGTTCCGGGTCCAGGAGGACGCCGTGAACCAGTACCTCCGCAAGAGCTTCTTCCATACCGGCTGATCTT
>JBQCEF010000314.1:0-4733 GCA_051960495.1 Nocardioides sp.
TTTTTTTAAAAAACACGAAAATAAAAAAAATTTTTTTTTCTTACCCCCTCGGCCCCCCCCCCCCCCCGGTGGGCCCCCCGCCGCTGCATGTAACAGATCGGTGAAAATGCTCATCTCGCCGTGGAAAGGTGCCGATCCTGGGAGTACGAGGCCTGGGGAGACCTCACCGGGAGGGATCATGTTCATCGAGCGTCCGCACACCGTTCCGATGTGCACCATCAAGCGTCACCCCGAGGGCGGCTGGACCCCCGTCCTCCACATGACCGGCACCGAGGGCCCAACCCCGCACGCCGACGCGATCAGCTTCCCTGACGTGCTCAGCGCCATCCAGTGGGCGCACAACCACTACGGGACCGTCCCGCTGGCGATCGACGACCCGGGCTTCCACAGCCGGCCCGCCTGACCGCTACGTCAGTACGACGGCTGCGACGGGTCGATCTGGTTGACCCACGCGACCACGCCGCCACCGACGTGCACGGCGTCGCCGTAACCGGCGCCCTTCACGACCGCGAGCGCCTCGGCCGAGCGCACGCCCGACTTGCAGTGCAGGACCACCTGCTTGTCGGCGGGCAGCTGGGTCAGCGCGTTGCCGTTGAGGAACTCGCCCTTGGGGATCAGCACCGAGCCGGGGATCTTGTTGATCTCGTACTCGTTGGGCTCGCGGACGTCGACCAGCACGAAGTCGCGCTCGCCGTTGTCACGCTCCTTGAGCCACTGCTCGAGCGTGGCCACCGAGATCGTCGCGTCGACGGCTGCGTCGGCGGCCTCCTCGGAGATCGCACCGCAGAACGTGTCGTAGTCGATCAGCTCGGTGACGGTCGGGTTCTCGCCGCACAGCGCGCAGTTGGGGTCCTTGCGGACCTTGAGCTTGCGGTACTCCATCTCGAGGGCGTCGTAGATCATCAGCTTGCCGACGATCGGGTCGCCGATGCCGGCGAGCAGCTTGATCGCCTCGTTGACCTGGATGGAGCCGATGCTGGCGCACAGCACGCCCAGCACGCCGCCCTCGGCGCAGGAGGGGACCATGCCCGGCGGCGGCGGCTCGGGGTAGAGGCAGCGGTAGCACGGCGCGTCATCGACCAGCTTCGGCGCGAAGACCGAGGCCTGGCCGTCGAAGCGGTAGATGGAACCCCACACGTAGGGGATGCCCAGGAAGTAGGCCGCGTCGTTGACCATGTAGCGGGTCGCGAAGTTGTCCGTGCCGTCGACGATCAGGTCGTACTGCTCGAAGATGCCCATGACGTTGTCGTTGTCGAGGCGCTCCTCGTGCAGGACCACGTTGACGAGCGGGTTGGCCTCGGCGATCGACTCCTTGGCGGACTGCGCCTTGGACTTCCCGATGTCGCTCTGGCCGTGGATGATCTGGCGCTGCAGGTTGGACTCGTCGACCTCGTCGAACTCCGCGATGCCGAGCGTGCCGACGCCCGCGGCGGCGAGGTACAGCAGGGCCGGGGAGCCGAGCCCGCCGGCGCCGATGACCAGGACCTTCGCGTTCTTCAGCCGCTTCTGACCGTCCATGCCGACGTCGGGGATGATCAGGTGCCGGCTGTAGCGGCGTACCTCGTCGTTGGTGAGCTCGGTGGCCGGCTCGACCAGGGGTGGCAGGGACACAGGTGCTCCTCGGGAGGTGCGGGACAGGTTCTGCTGGTGGCAACACCAGCCGACGTCTCGATGTTCCCCGAGCAGGCGTGGGCGACGCGAGGCGTCCCGTCATTCGGACCGGGTGCTCGGGATGCGGTCAGGCCGGTCCGGTCAGTCGCTCGGCGAACACGATCGCGTTGGAGTCGTAGCCCGAACCGTTCCAGTCCTCGCACGTGATCAGCACCAGACGGCCCGGACCGGTCTGGGAGAAGACCCGCTCGGCGTCCTCGGCAAGCCTGCCCTTGTCGTAGATGGTGACGCCGGTGACGGCGTACCGGATGACGCCCTTGGCGGTGCGCACCTGCACCCGGTCGCCCTTGTGCAGCGTCTCGAGGTTGTCGAACGCTCCCCCACCCGTGTGCACGGTGTGGCCCGTGATCAGCGCGCCGCCGCGGAGCGCGCCGGGCATCGCGCCCTGGTCCCACCAGCCGAGCATCTGCGGGTTGCTCGGCGGCAGCAGGATGCCGTCGTTGACCGGGATCGGTACGACGGGCGCGTTGACGTCGAGCTGCGGCACGACGAGCCGCGTCGGCACGCCCGTGGCCGGGTCGCGGGTCGGTTTGGGCGCGGCCGCCTGCTCGATGCGGACCGCCGGCGCCACGACGTACGGCGGCAGCTGCGATCCGGCCTCGACAGGCCTGCTCGTGCTCGGCGCCGTCTCCTCCTGGAAGGACCGCACCAGGGTCGGCCCGGACACGGCCAGCAGGATGCCGGACGCGGCCAGGATGAGGCCGAGCACGGCGAGCCACCGGGTGCGGTGGTCGCCGTGCTCGGTTCTCTTGCTATGCCTGGTGGGCGCCGTCTTCACGTCGTCCCAAGCCTAGCCACCCTCCGGCCAGGAGGAGGAGCAGACCGCCCGCCACCATCAGCTGCGCGAGCAGGCTGGTGGTCGAGGTGGCCGAGCTGCTCGGAAGGGAAGCCAGGCCAGCGTCGACCGCGGTCGGCGCGACGGCCTGCGTGCCGAGCACCGTGGGCGTCTTGTGCGGCTTCGGCCGGCTGGACTCCGAGCCCTTCACGGTCGGGCAGTTCAGGTCCGCCTTCGACGGGTAGCTGTGGCCGAAGGTGTTGTCGAACCCGTCCGGGAACGCGAACTCGTCGGCCACGGCCGGCTTGATGTTCGCGGTCACGGTGATGCTGTTGCCGCGGCCCGGGGTGCCGGAGACCGTGTAGTCGACCAGGTCCTTCAGGTTGCCCGACCACTTCGCCCGGTCGAGGTTCTCGCACGTCGGGTCGGTGAAGCTGACCGTCGGAGCGATCTCCTGGACACCGAGGACGCACGGGCCCGTGTTCGGCGCCACCGTGACGTCCGGGTAGGTGTGGGTCTGACCACCGGTCGAGAACGGCAGACCCGAGCTGGTGACAGTCACTCTGTAGACACCAGGTCCGTACGGGCTGGAGCCGTCCGTCGTGCCGCTGATCTGCTGAATCGCCCAGGTGAGGCCATCAGCGGGAGCCGGCAGGATCAACGAGCCGTCCACCTCGCAGGCCGGGGCCGTGGGCACCGGAGCCGGCGGAACCGATCGCGTCTGCGTGATGCAGGGACCGGTAGCGGGCAGAACCGTCAACTCTTGCGTCGCGCGGGTCTTACCGGTTGTGAAGACCTTCCCCGGGTTGGCGATGTACCCGATCGTGTGCTTGCCAGCTGTGCTTACCACGGTCGGCGCCGTGACCTTCACTCCGTCGAGGAACGTGGTCATGCCATCGTGCGTTGTGACCGTGAAGGACCCTGCGGAATCACAGTTCGGGGCGGAAACGGTCGGCGGCGCGGGGATGTCGATCCTGCCTTCCTCGCATGGCACGTTCTCCTCGTAGTCAGACAACTTCCATGATGTCGTGCCCGTGGCGACGTACTTGGCGGGGTCCTTCAGGGTTGCTGTGACGACCCCTCCTGACTCCGCGTAAGTAAAGTAGGCGTCTTCCTTAGCTGCCCAGGTCACGTTGTTTGGCCCGCAGGGGTCCTCCGTAGTGATCCCGGCCGGGGTCTTGCTCGTCACTCCACACTCGGCGAGCGACACGTCGTTCGCCTGTTCGCCAGCGGTTGCGAATCTGATCGCTTTCGAACCTCCGTGGGCGTCCGCAAACTCAACCGGGAAAGTGGAACCGTCCCAGTCAGGCGCATCGTTCTTGAGGGAGTTCACGTTCACGATGATCACGTGGTGCAAGTACTCGTTCGACTCCGGAATGCTCACGTACTTGCAGACCACCACTCGTTTGTCTTCGTCGCCCCCGCCTGGCTCGCCTGGCTCGCCGGGACATTCGCTGAGGTCGACGTCGATAGCGCGTTCACCGGCGGTCGCGTAGCGAATAGCGATCGAACCTTCGTCCGTCTGCCCATGAGCGTCAGTCCATGAATCTCCGTCAGGTGGCGACTGGTATTCCGTGTTGTTCAGCGAGTCCTCGCTGACAATCACCACGTGGTGCAGCACACCACCTGGTGTGCCCACGTACTTGCAAACCACGACCTTCGTCGCTGACGCTGTCGCCGCTGGCGCGGCCAGCATCACCAAGCCCCCCGACATGACTAGCGCGCCGGCTGCGGCCAGCGCCGTTGCTGCACGCGTTCGCCACATGCGCGATCGCGGCAGCGAGATGTGCTTACTCACCAGAATCCACCCTTAGCTGTTGTGCCCCCGCTGTCTGTAGAGACCGGCGCGCGCCCCCACGCGACGGACCCGTTTGGGCAGGCGGAGGACATGACACAGCGCAGTGACCGGCGGCCGTCGAGATCAGCCTCGGTGATACAGCTCAGGTGGCCCCCCGGCCTACCCCACGTTGACGGACCTTGTGCAATGTCCGTTCGCCAAAAACGATCGCCCGTCCGGGGCATACCCGACAAGACACATTCGGGCCATTTTCCGGCATTGCGCTTGACAAGTTCGATCCACTTGATGGCGGAAAGTCCGAATTGCGAGGACCGCCGGGTCCGTTATTGCGGATCGGCGGGAGTGCGCACCCGAGCCGGCGGGCCGCTGCGTGAGCGGCCCGCCGGAGTTGAGTGCGCTACCTCCTCGGTCAGAGTTGGTGTCCGCCGTACTCGCGACGGCCGAATCCGAGCCATCCGCCCCCGACCAGCAGCACCAGCCCGCTGCCCA
>JBQCEF010000315.1:0-5502 GCA_051960495.1 Nocardioides sp.
CGTTGAACGCGCTGGTCCGGTTCGACCGGCTCAGGTCGTCCTCGGCCCGGGCGATCGCGCGGATCGCCCGCGGGGCCTCGCGGGGGACCCGCCCGGGGGGCTCCTCCTCGGGAGAGGGGGAGACCGACGGCTCGACGGAGGCACCGTCTGTCGGTTCGGTGGGCGCTGCCTCGGCCAGCAGGTCGATGTGGGCGGCGTGGCCGTCCCTGACTGGCCCGAGCAGCCGCTCGAGCCGGGGGTGCGCGGCCAGGGTCTGCTCCACCCGGTCGAGCACGGCCTGCTCGGCGGCGAGCACCTGAGCGGCGAGCGCGACGTCGGGATCGGTGCGCGGCTCCGGCGCGGGGGTCGGCGTGGGGGTCTTCCCGGCCTCGCGCTGGCGATCCTCGAGCGAGTACGGCGTGCACGCGGCCGTGGCGAGCGTGACCGCGCCGAGCAGCGCCGACCGCCGGCTCAACCGCACTGCGGAGCGCGCAGGGAGGGGCGAGGAGGCGGGCACGGCGCAGACTCTATCGAGCGACCCGGCCCGGTCAGGAGACGGTGAACGAGACCAGCCGGTACTCGCCCTTCGTCAGCATCATCCGCACGGTGAACGTCGCGTTCGGGTGCGCCGGGCTCGTGCTGCGGTAGCTGCCGTCCTCGAGGAACGAGTCGCTCTCGGGGATGTCGACCTTCGAGGTGGCCACGACGTCGCCGCCGTCGCGCCGCAGCCGGGTCCTGTCGACGGAGAGGCCGGGGAAGTCGACGTACCAGCCCTCCTTCGCGCGCTGGGCCAGCTCCTTCTGCAACGGGCGGCACCCGCGGCACGGCTGCTTGCCCGGCGGGCTGACCTCGAGCAGCGGGCCGGCGTCGTTGGCGCGCAGCGACCACGCCCACGCCGCCATCACGTAGCGGGCGAACGCCCTCTGCCCGCGCTGGCCCTTGCGCGCAGGCGGCACCTCCGGAGCCGGCGGCACCTGCGCGGCCGCCTGAGCCTCGTCAGCGGCCGACGGGGACGGCTCGACCGAGGGGTCCGTGGACGCCGAGGACGAGGCGGGCGATGCGGGGTCGGCTGCCTGGGAGGCGTCGTCCGAGGTGCTGCACCCCGCCAGGACCGACACGGCGATCGCCAGGGTGACGGCGACCGCGCGAAGCTGCCCCCGCCCGTGGTCCATGCGCGGAGGTTACCCCGCGGTGTGACCCCTCACACGGCGGCCACGCGACGAGGTCGCGGGCTCGGTCGGGCGGCCGTCGGTGGGCTAGGGTTGGGCCGCCGCACCACAACAGCACAGCGAGGAGGATGCCCGTGAGCATGGACCAGGTCCGGGACCGACTTGCCGGGGTGATCACCGAGCCCCTTGCTGACGCCGGCCTCGACGTCGAGGCCATCGAGCTCTCCAACGCGGGCAAGCGCAAGCTGCTGCGCGTCGCCGTCGACAAGGACGGCGGCGTCACCCTCGACGACATCGCCGAGGCCACCAAGGAGGTCTCCCGTCTCCTCGACGAGACCGACGCGATGGGGGAGCAGGCCTACCTCCTCGAGGTCACCTCGCCGGGCACCGACCGGCCGCTGACGCTGCCGCGGCACTGGCGCCGCAACGAGGACCGGCTCGTGAAGACGACCCTGCGCGACGGCCAGACCGTCACCGGTCGCGTCGTCGCCGCCGACGAGCAGCACGCCACGCTCGACGTGGACGGCGCCACCCGCGAGATCGCCTACGCCGACGTGGCGAAGGCCAAGGTCCAGATCGAGTTCAACCGGAAGGAGAGCTGAGCCGCATGGACATCGACATGACGGTGCTGCGTTCGCTGGAACGCGAGAAGGAGATCTCCTTCGACATCCTCGTCGAGGCGATCGAGCAGGCACTGCTCACCGCCTACCACAAGACCCCCGGCGCGCAGGAGAAGGCGCGGGTCACCCTCGACCGCAAGACCGGGCACGTGACGGTGCTCGCCTCGGAGGTCGACGACGAGGGCAACGTGGTCGCGGAGTACGACGACACCCCCGAGGGGTTCGGCCGGATCGCCGCCACCACCGCGAAGCAGATCATCCTGCAGCGGCTGCGCGACGCCGAGGACGACATCAAGTTCGGCGAGTTCTCCGGCAAGGAGGGCGACATCATCTCGGGCGTGATCCAGCAGGGCCGTGACCCCCAGGACGTGATGGTAGACCTCGGCCGCCTCGAGGCACTCCTCCCGACCGCCGAGCGGGTGCCCGGCGAGACCTACGAGCACGGCGCGCGGATCAAGTGCCTGGTGGTCAGCGTCCGCAAGGGCATGCGCGGACCGCAGGTCATGCTGTCGCGCTCGCACCCGAACCTGGTCAAGAAGCTGTTCGCGATGGAGGTGCCCGAGATCGCTGACGGCACCGTGGAGATCTGCGGCATCGCCCGCGAGGCCGGTCACCGCACCAAGATCGCGGTCCGCACCAAGGTCCCGGGCGTCAACGCCAAGGGCTCCTGCATCGGCCCGATGGGCCAGCGGGTCCGCGCGGTGATGAACGAGCTGCACGGCGAGAAGATCGACATCGTCGACTGGTCCGACGACCCGGCCGAGATGGTCGCTCACGCGCTGTCGCCGGCCCGGGTCAGCAGCGTCGAGATCGTGGACCTCGAGGCCCGCTCGGCGCGCGTCGTCGTACCGGACTTCCAGCTCTCGCTCGCGATCGGCAAGGAGGGCCAGAATGCCCGCCTGGCCGCCCGGCTCACCGGGTGGCGCATCGACATCCGCTCCGACGAGGCGCCGGCCGAGCAGATCGACGCGGGCACGGCCGCCCCGATCGCGCCTCCCACGCCCGCCGACGACTGAGTTCGGCGCAGCGCCGCCGACCCGGTAGACTGGTCTGCGGTGGTTCGCCGTCACGACCTTCAGGATGCGCAGACGTTGTCAGCACAACCCGTCCGCACCTGCCTGGGGTGCCGACAGCGCGCCACCAGGCACGAGCTGCTACGAGTCGTCGCCACCGAATCCGGATCCGGCCTCGCGGTCGTCCCGGACCCGGGGCGCCGGCTCCCGGGCAGGGGAGCGAACCTGCACCCCACGCCCGAGTGCCTCGCCCTGGCACTCCGCCGACGAGCTTTCCCCCGCGCCCTGCGGGTCGAGGGAAGGCTGGACAGCGGGCCGGTGGCGGAGTACGTCGCAGGGCTCGCGCAGCACACGAAGTGACCGTTCGCATGACGACAAGAAATTGGAGCATCAGCTCATGAGCACTCGATGAGTACTTCGCGATGAGCATGCACACCAGCTAACGGTCCGACACCCGAATCCCGGGCTCGGACCAGAAGGAGAAGCGTGGCTAAGGTCCGAGTCCACGAGCTCGCCAAGGAGCTCGGAGTCGAGAGCAAGGTCGTTCTGGCCAAGCTCAAGGAGATGGGTGAGTTCGTCAAGTCGGCGTCGTCGACTGTCGAGCCCCCCGTGGTGAAGCGGTTCACCGACCAGTTCGGGGACGAGCTGAAGGCTGCCTCCGAGAAGAAGGCGGCCAAGAAGGCCCCGGCGAAGGCCGCCCCGGCCAAGCCGGCCGCCCCCGAGCAGCCGGCTGCCGCCGAGGCGCCGACCGCCCCCGCGGCGGAGGCCGCCGAGGCGACCCCGGCGCAGGCGCCGGCCGCGAAGGCAGCCCCCAAGCCGGGTCCCAAGCCTGCCCCTGCGGCCCCCGCGGAGCCCGAGGCTCCGGCCGCGCAGGCACCCGCCGTCGAGGCGCCCGCGGCATCCGCCGCACCCGCCGAGCCCAAGGGCGACACCGGCACGCCGAGCCCGGCGCCGCGCCCGCCGTCGGCCCGCCCGGGTGCGCCGCGTCCCGGCAACAACCCGTTCTCGTCCACGCAGGGCATGGGCCGTCGCCCGGCCGCGCGCGGCCCGGAGGCGCCGTCCGGCGACCGTCCGCCGCGTCCGCCGGCCGGTCGTGACGGCGGGGCCCCCGGTCGCACCGGTGGTCTCCCGTCCGCGCGTCCCGGCATGCCGCGCCCGAACCCGGCGATGATGCCCAAGTCCCCGGCCGCCTTCGGTGGCGGACCCGGTGGTCGTCCCGCGCCCGGTCGCGGCGGCCCCGGTGGCCGCGGTGGCGCTCCGGGTCGTCCCGGTGCACCCGGCCGTGGCGGCGCCCCGGCCGGTGCCGGTGGCGGTCGTCCCGGCGGGTTCGCCGGTCGTCCCGGCGGCGGTGGCCGTCCCGGCCAGCGCGGCCAGACCCAGGGTGCGTTCGGCCGGCCCGGCGGCCCGTCGCGTCGCGGTCGCAAGTCGAAGCGCGCGCGTCGTCAAGAGTACGAACAGATGCAGGCCCCGACGATCGGCGGCGTGCGCGTCCGCAAGGGCGACGGCGAGACCGTCCGCCTGCCGCGCGGTGCGTCGCTGACCGACTTCGCCGAGAAGATCGGCGTCGACCCCGCGTCGCTGGTGCAGATGCTGTTCTCGCTCGGCGAGATGGTGACCGCCACCGAGTCGGTCAACGACGAGACGTTCGAGCTGCTCGGCGAGGAGCTCAACTACGTCGTGCAGGTCGTCTCGCCCGAGGACGAGGACCGCGAGCTGCTCGAGTCCTTCGACCTGGAGTTCGGTGAGGACGAGGGCAGCGAGGCCGACCTCGAGGCCCGCCCGCCGGTCGTCACGGTCATGGGTCACGTCGACCACGGAAAGACCAAGCTGCTCGACGCGCTGCGTGGCGCCAACGTGGTCGCCGGTGAGGCGGGTGGCATCACCCAGCACATCGGCGCCTACCAGGTGCACACCGAGGTCGACGGCGCGGACCGCCGGATCAGCTTCATCGACACCCCGGGTCACGAGGCGTTCACCGCCATGCGTGCGCGTGGGTCGCAGTCCTCGGACATCGCGATCCTCGTGGTCGCGGCCGACGACGGCGTGATGCCGCAGACGGTCGAGGCGCTCAACCACGCCAAGGCGGCCGGTGTGCCGATCGTGGTCGCGGTCAACAAGATCGACAAGCCGGAGGCGGACCCGACCAAGGTCCGCGGCCAGCTGACCGAGTACGGCCTGGTGCCCGAGGAGTACGGCGGCGACGCGATGTTCGTCGACGTCTCCGCGAAGGCGGGGCTCAACCTCGACAAGCTGCTCGAGGCGGTCGTGCTGACGGCCGACGCGTCCCTGGACCTCCGCGCGAACCCCACGCAGGACGCACAGGGCCTCGTCGTCGAGGCGCACCTGGACCGCGGTCGCGGTCCGGTCGCGACCATCCTGGTCCAGCGCGGCACGCTGCGGGTCGGCGACTCGATCGTCGCCGGTCCGGCCTACGGCCGGGTCCGGGCGATGCTCGACGAGCACGGTGAGGAGCTCAAGGAGGCCGATCCCGGCCGTCCCGCGATGGTGCTCGGCCTCTCGGCCGTCCCCGGCGCGGGCCAGAACTTCATCGTGGTCGAGGACGACCGGATGGCCCGCCAGATCGCCGAGAAGCGCGAGTCGCGCGAGCGTGCCGCCGCCCAGGCGAAGCGCCGCGTGCGTCGTACCCTCGAGGACTTCATGGCCTCCATGGAGAAGGGCGAGAGCCAGGAGCTCAACCTCATCCTCAAGGGCGATGTGTCC
>JBQCEF010000316.1:0-13510 GCA_051960495.1 Nocardioides sp.
GGTCGCCGCCGGCGTGTCCCAGTTCCTTCGCGACAATCCCGATCGATGGGACCATGTCATTGCCACCCAGGACCACCACATCGACCCGGGCGGTCACTTCGGCGATCCTCCGGACTACGTCAACACCTGGCCGGCCCACTGTGTCGCGGGCACGCCGGGGGCGGACTTTCACCCCAACCTCGACACCGACCGCTTCGATGCCATCTTCATCAAGGGCGAGCACCAGGCGGCCTACTCCGGCTTCGAGGGCAAGGCGCCCGACGGGTCCGGCCTCGCGGCGTGGCTGCGCGGCCACGAGGTGACCCACGTCGACGTGTGCGGGATCGCCACCGACTACTGCGTGCGCGCGACCGCGCTGGACGCCGTACGCAACGGCTTCGACACCACCTTGCTGACGTCGATGTGCGCGGGCGTCGCCCCGGGCACCAGCGCGGAAGCCGTCGACGAGATGCGCGCCGCCGGCGTGCACATCTCCTGACCCCGAGCAGAAGGGCCGAGCGCCGTGAGCAAAGCAGCACCGATGGTGGAGATGTTCGCCGAGCTCGCGCAGCGGCGTGCCGACCACCCGGCCCTGGTCGGGGTCGCGCGCACCGTGACCTACGCCGAGCTCGTCGAGCGCGCCAACCGCGTCGCCAACGCGCTGACCGCGCTCGGTGTGGGCGAGGAGGGCCGCGTCGCCTACCTCGACCTGAACAACCCCGAGTTCTTCGAGGTGATGCTCGGCGCCGCCAAGGTGGGGGCCGCGATCGCTCCGCTCAACTTCCGGCTCACCCCGGCCGAGATGGGCAAGATCGTCGCCGACTCGGAGGCTGCGGTGCTCGTGGTCGGGCCCGTCTTCGAGCAGGCGCTGCCGGTGATCGAGGCCGAGGCACCGGCGCTGAAACGCATCGTGAGGGTGGGCGAGGACTACGAGGCGTGGCTGGCCTCGGCGTCGGACCGCGATCCGGGCCGCCCCAGCAGCGCCGACGACGTGGTTCTCCAGCTCTACACGTCGGGCACCACCGGTCTCCCCAAGGGCGTGATGCTCACCAACGACAACTGCTCGGCGCTGCTCGACGTCGCGGACGCGTGGGGCGTCGACGAGACGTCGGTGTCGCTGGTGGCGATGCCGCTGTTCCACATCGGCGGCTCCGGGTGGGCCAACGTGTCGCTCGCCCGGGGCGGCACCGACATCCTGGTCCCGATGATCGACCCAGCGTCGCTGCTCGACACGATCGAGCAGCGCCGGATCACCAACGCGTTCCTGGTCCCCGCGGTGCTGCAGTTGTTGTGCGCGGTCCCCGGCGCCGACGACCGCGACTTCTCCAGCCTCCGCTCGATCGCCTACGGCGCGTCCCCGATCACCTCCTCCGCGCTCACGCGCGCGCTCGAGGTGTTCAGGGCGCCGCTGTTCCAGGTCTACGGCCTGACCGAGACCACCGGCGCGATCACCGAGCTCGCCTCCGCCGACCACGACTCGGGTGGCCCGCGCCAGCACCTGATGCGCTCGGCCGGCAAGCCCTACCCCTGGGTCGAGATGAAGGCCGTCGACCCGGCCACCGGGTCCGACTGCGCGCCGGGTGAGGTCGGCGAGATCTGGATCAGGTCGGTGCAGAACTCACCCGGCTACTGGCGCAAGCCGGCCGACACCGCCGCGGCGTTCGACGCCGACGGCTGGCTGCACACCGGGGACGCCGGCTACTTCGACGAGGAGGGCTACCTGTTCCTCACCGACCGGATCAAGGACATGATCGTCACCGGCGCCGAGAACGTGTACCCGATCGAGGTGGAGAGCGCCCTGTCCGAGCACCCCGACGTCGCGGACGTGGCCGTGATCGGCGTGCCGGACGAGAAGTGGGGCGAGACCGTGAAGGCGATCGTCGTACGACGCCCCGGCTCGGCGCTGACCGAGGCGGAGCTGCTCGACTGGTCACGCGACCGGATCGCCGGGTTCAAGCGGCCCCGCTCGGTGGACTTCGCCGAGGAGCTCCCGCGCAACCCGTCGGGCAAGCTGCTCAAGCGGGTGCTGCGCGAGCCCTACTGGGCCGACGCGACGGACCGCCGCATCGGCTGACGGCGCTCGTTCACCCACCGCGGGTGAGGTTCGCCGGGGAGCGCCCGGGTTCCCTGTGGGAATGAGAGTTCGCCACCCGTCCCGCCCGACCAGCCACGAGCTCGGGCGGGCCGCCCGCATGTCCTGTCCACTGTCCAGCCACCGCGACCTGGTGCTCTCGAGCCTGCGTCCGGACCCCCTCGCCCTGCTCGCCAGGCAAGACGCCGAGCGGCTCCCCGAGCTGGTGCCGCTGCGCTACGACCGGATGGCAGCCTCACCGATGGCCTTCTTCCAAGGCAGCGCCGCGGTCATGGCCGACGATCTCGCCGGGACGCCGACCACCGGGATCATGGTCCAGCTCTGCGGGGACGCGCACGTCGGCAACTTCGGGCTCTACCGGACCCCGGCCGGACGGCTCGTGTTCGACATCGTGGACTTCGACGAGACGCACCAGGGCCCCTGGGAGTGGGACGTCAAGCGGTTGCTGGCGAGCCTGGCCGTCGCCGGCCGGCAGAACGGATTCACCAGGTCCCAGCGGCGCACCGTGCTGCTGCGCGCGGGACGGGAGTACCGCACGGCTTTGCGCCGGTTCGCCACGATGTCGAACCTCGAGGTGTGGTTCTCGCAGGCAGACACCGACGCGCTGCGGCGTCACCACCGGTTCGGCAAGGCGCTGGACCTGCGTTCCCGCACGGTCCGCCGCGAGCCGACCGAGCTCGTCGACGGCGAGCGCCGCCTGGTCGCTGACCCGCCGGCGCTCGTGCCCACCAACGAGCTCCACGAGCCCGGCCTGGCCCATCTGAGCGGCGGCATCGGCGGTCTGCTGGACGACTACCGGGCCACTTTGTCCGGCGACAGCCAGTTCCTCCTCGACCACTTCCGGGTCGTGGAGGTCGCCCGGAGCGCGGGGACGGCCGGCACGACCGGCACCCCGTCCTGGATCGTGCTGCTCTCCGGCCGGGACACCGGCGAGCCGCTGCTGCTGCAGGTCAGGGAGGCGCACCCCTCGGTGCTCTATCCGCTCTCGAGCGTGGAGTCGAGCTCGGACCACGGCCAGCGGGTCGTGACCGGACAGCGCCTGGTGCAGGCCGCCGACGACATCTTCTTGGGCTGGCAGCGGGTGAACGACGCCTCGGGACAGCGGCACGACTACTACGTCCGCGAGCTGCGCGAGTGGCTGCCGTCGCCGACGCTCGACCGGATGGCTCCGTTCACGATGGGGGTCTACGGCGAGCTCAGCAGCTGGACGCTCGCCCGGGCGCACGCCCGTTCCGGTGACCGGCTCGCGCTGGCGGCCTACCTCGGCGCCGACGACGAGTTCGAGGAGACGACCGCGGAGTTCGCGGAGGCCTACGCCGACCAGAACCAGCGCGACTTCGAGCGCCTCCGGGACGTCGGTGAGGCGGCCTGAAGACCTCCGACGTGCGGCGCGCGTGCCTGGTTGACCCGGCTCGCCGGGACCAACGGCCCTGACGACGAGGAGCACCTCCGGCCGAGTCTTCGGGCAGGAGGTTCCCATGACCACTGCCCGGGCCACCCGGCCCCAGGAGACCGTCGTGCTGCCGCCGCACCTGCGGCCGCGGCCGCCACACCCTCCGTCGGCCCTGGTGCCACGGCTCCGGCTGGTCGAGCGCGTCGAGGAAGGCGCCGAGAAGGGCATCGTGCTGGTCTCCGGACCTGCCGGCGCCGGGAAGACGATGCTGCTGGCGTCCTGGGCCGAGCAGCGCCACCCGACTGCAGCCTGGCTGTCCATCGAGCCCGAGGACGCCGACCCGGTTCGGTTCTGGATCAGGGTCCTCGAAGCCCTCCAGGCGTCACCGGCGGTCTCACCGAGCTCCTCGTTGGGCACACTTCGTCCACCGCCGGTGCTGGACCGGCGCTTCGCCTCCCGGCTCCTGGCCGCCTGCAACGAGCAGCCCAGGCCGTTGACGCTGGTCCTCGACGACCTCCACCTGCTGATCGGCTCACCGACCATGGACGCCCTGGCGGAGGCGACGCGCCGTGGCCTGGGCAAGCTCCACCTGGTGGTCTCCACGCGCGCCGACCCGCCCCTGCCGGTGCAGCGGTTGCGCCTCGCCGGCCGGGTGACGGAGCTCCGCGCAGCAGATCTCGCCTTCGACCGCTCGGAGGCCGCCCTGCTGCTCGCGCAGGACGACGTGCACCTCGAACCAGCACAGCTGGACTCCCTGCTCAAGAGCACCGAAGGCTGGGCGGCCGGGATCCGGCTCGCTGCGATGTCGCTGCACGGAAAGGACGTGGACCAGGCCATCGACGAGCTCGCCGGCAGCCACCGCACCGTCGCCGACTACTTCTCCGAGGAGGTGCTGAACCGGCTCAGTCCGGAGATGTCCCAGTTCCTCATCCGCACGTCGTTGCCACGGCGGATCTGTGCGGACCTCGCCCACAGCCTGACCGGTCGGGAAGACTCCCAACAGCTGCTCGTGCAGCTCGAACGAGAGAACCTGTTCGTGGTGGCGCTCGACGACCGGCGCCTGTGGTACCGCTACCACCACCTGTTCGGGGACCTGCTGCGTCAGCGGCTCGCCACCGAGGCGCCGGCGGAGCGGGAGGAGCTGAACCGGCTCGCGGCGCACTGGTTCGCCACCCATGGCGACCCGATCGAGTCCGCCCGCCACCTCGCCGAGGCCGGCGCGTGGCAGGAGCTGGCCCGCTTCACCATCCGCACGGCCGGGGCCGGCATCCTCGGCGTCGAGCGCCACATCCTCGCGGACCTGCTAGGACGGATGCCGGCGAGTCTCGTGACGAGCGATCCGGAGGTGGCGACGGCGGCGGCGGTCGGCGCCTACGCCCGGTACGACGCTGCGTCGGTGCACGCCCACGTCTCCCGGGCCCGGGCCCTGCTGGACGACCTGGCGCCGGCGGACAGGGAGCTGATCGAGGCCGTGCTGGTGACCCTGGAGGCGATCGCGGCCTGGATCGAGGGGGATCCCGAAGGCGAGGTCCGCCTGGCCCGGGACGCTCTGCAGCGCCTCACGCCGATCACGACCGCGGAGATGCCCGCCCTCGCGGCGTTCCGGTCCGGGGTCACGATCGTCCTCGGGATGGGGCTGCTCTGGAGCGGACGGCTCGACGAGGCCGACACCGTGCTGACCGGCACCCTGCGAGCGGTCACCGAGGCCCAGGTCGTGAACCCCGTCCTCGCGGTGCACCTGCACGGCCACCTGGCGGCCCTGCGCGCGTTCCAGGGTGCCCTGCGGGAGGCGGACCGGGAGGCACGCAGAACCCTCGAGGTCGCCGAGGCATCCGGCTGGCTCTACCTTCCGCAGTCGTCCACGGCCTATCTCGCCGAAGGCCTGATCAGGCTGATCCGCGGTGACTACGAGGGATGCGCCGTGTCGATCGAACGGGGCATGGCGTGCATCGCAGAGCTCGGCGACCCGGTGGCCGAGACCGGGCTCACGCTCGCGCGGGCCCGCCTCGACCTCTCCACCGGGAACCCGTCCGCCGCGCTCGACGCGCTGGCCAGGCTGCGCCGTCGCGCAAGCGCCTGGCGGATGCCGTGGTTCCTGGCCCGGTGGTGCGACGTGGTCGAGATGGAGGCTGCCTTGGCCGATGCCGACCCCGAGGCGCGCGCGACAGCCCTGGATCTGCTCCGCAGCGACTGGGGCCGGGAGCGGCCCGAGGCGCACCGCGTCGTCCTCGTCGCCCGGGCGCTGCTCGCGGACAACGAACCTGCCGAGGCGCTGACCCTGCTCAGCCGGGTGACGACGGCGCCCGGGACCGACCTGGTTCCCGCGGTCGAGGCCTGGTTGCTCACCGCGCTGGCCCAGGACCGGCTCCGCAACGACGCCGACGCCAGCGCCGCCCTGGGGCGCGCGCTGACCCTCGCCGAGCCCGAGGGAATCGTCCGGCCGTTCCTGCTCGCCCCTGAGCGCACCCGAGCGCTGCTGCTGCGGCACCAGCAGCTCTCGGGACGACACCAGGAGTTCACCGACCGGCTCCTGGCGGGAGTCGGAGAGCGGTCCTCCCAGCTGGGCACGGAGCTCGACCTGCTCGAACCACTCACCAACCGGGAGCGCAGCGTGCTCCTGCTCCTGCCGACGATGATGAGCAACAAGGAGATCGCCGACGAGCTCTTCGTCTCGGTGAACACGGTCAAGGTGCACCTGCGGTCCGTCTACCGCAAGGTCGGAGCCAGCAACCGGCGCGAGGCGGTCCTCCGTGCCCGCGCACTCAGGCTGCTGGACGGCGATCCCGGCGAGTAGCTCGCCCACCACGGGTGAGGCGCAGCCGGTGCGCGCTCGGCAAGGATCGTCTGCATCGCGGGAGCGGTCGGGGCCGGGGGCTCGGCCGTCCCGCCTTCGACGGGCTCCGATCACGCATCGGGGCCCGTCGGTTCTTCGCCTGGTTCACACCCCGCGGAAGTGCGGACGGCGCTTGCCCCCGAAGGCGCGCATCCCCTCGGCGACGTCCTCGGTGCGCAGCAGGATCGTCTGCCCGGTGCGCTCACGCTCGAGCGCGCCGTCGAGGTCCGGCAGCGTCGCGGCGTTGATCGCCTTCTTGGTCGCCGCGTGGGCCAGCGGCGGTCCAGCCACCACGAGCCCCAGCAGCCTCTCGAGCATGACCTCGTAGTCGTCGTCGGCGACCACGTGGCTGATCAGTCCGGCCTCGAAGGCAGCGCGCGCCTGCACGCCCTCGCCGAGGAGCGCCATCCGCATCGCCCGTGGCCGTCCCACGGCCGCCGCGACGGTCGCCGTGGCGCCGCCGTCCGGCATCAGCCCGATGCGGGAGAACGCCAGCCGGAACTCCGCCGACCAGCGGGCGATCGCGAGGTCGCAGGCGAGCGCCATGGAGCAGCCCACCCCCGCGGCCGATCCGTTCACCCCCGCCACGACCGGTTTGTCGAGGCCGACGATCGCGCGAATGATCCGGTTGGCCCGGTCCAGCGCGGTGACGTCGAAGTTCTCGTGGGCGTCCGTCCCGGACACGTCGGCCCCCGCGCAGAACGCGTTGCCGGCGCCGGTGAGGAGCACGACGCGTACGTCGTCCCGCGCGGTCGCGCGCTCGAGCTCCTCGGCGAGCCGGTCCGCCATGGCGGCCGTCATCGCGTTCATCTGCCGGGGGCGGTCCATCGTCAGCCGCAGCACGCCGTCCTCGGTCCGGATGTCGAGCCCTTCGGTCTCATGCGTCATGGGCCCACCCCAGCACACCCGCCGACCCGGCGCCTCCCACATCCGACCTCCCAACAAGTGTTTGACAGTCAATGCCGGAGCGCGCTATAACTGTCCAAGAAGTTTTTGGCAGTCGGTCGTCAGGCCGGCCCAGGAGCCCGAGGAGGGCGCGATGTCCGGACCCAGGACGAGTGAGCAGCGCGAGGTCTCGGCGATGCGCGCCACCGCCCACCCGCTGCGTCTGCGCATCCTGTCGCTGCTCACAGGTGCCGAGATGAGCGCTGCCGAGGTCGCCCGCGAGCTCGACGTCACCCACGCCAACGCCTCCTACCACCTGCGCCTGCTCGCCGACGCCGGCCTGCTCGTCGAGGCCGGCGAGGAGAAGATCCGCGGCGGCGTTGCCAAGAAGTACCGTCATCCGTGGGAGACGGCCGGCGTCGACAGCGGGACTCCTGCCGAGGCAGCGGTGTTCCTCCAGACCGTCACCGCCGACCTCAACCGGCGCTTCGCCCGCCGCGCCTCGGGCCAGCGCAACATCCTGACCGACGCCGAGATGTGGGTGCGTCCCGAGACCTGGGAGCAGGTCCAGGCCCTCGTCGAGCAGGCCGCCACCTTGGTCCACGCCGAGGCGCAGCGCCCCCGCACGCCCGGCACCGTGCACGTCAACCTCACCGCCGCGGCCTTCCGCATGGACGACCCGGCCCCCACGCCCGAGGAGCAGCCATGACCTGGCGGGAGTCGTTCGCGCCGCTGCGCAACCAGAACTTCGCGTGGTACTTCGCCTCGCGCTTCAGCAACACCCTCGGCACGATGATGGCCTCGATCGCGCTCACCTTCGCCGTGCTGGACCTCACCGACTCGACCAGCGCACTCGGCCAGGTGCTCGCCGCGCGCACGATCCCCATGGTGCTGTTCCTGCTCTTCGGCGGTGTCATCGCGGACCGCTTCCCCCGCACCCTGGTGATCCAGCTGTCGAACGTCCTCTCCGCGCTGACACAGGGGATGGTGGCCTACCTGGTGCTGTCCGGCCAGGCCGAGCTGTGGATGCTCCTCGCGCTCGAGTTCGCCAACGGCTCCGTCTCGGCGGTCAGCTTCCCGGCGATGCAGGGGCTGGTCCCCTCGCTGGTCGAGCGCAGCCAGCTGCAGTCGGCCAACGCGCTGCTCTCCCTGGTCCGTGGCGGCCTCACGATCATCGGTCCCACCATCGGCGCGCTCCTGGTCGTGACCGTCGGTTCCGGCTGGGCGCTCGCGGTGGACGCCGTGACCTGGCTGCTGGCGGCACTGCTGATGATGCCGATGCAGATGCCGGCGCGGCCCCGCAGGGAGCAGGCGAGCAGCACGATTCGCGACCTGCGCGAGGGCTGGAGCCTGTTCATCGGTACGACGTGGCTGTGGGTCGTCGTGCTCGCGTTCTCCGCCCTCAACATGATCCACGCCGGCGCCTGGTTCACCCTCGGGCCGGCGGTGGCCAAGAACACGATCGGCGAGCAGGGCTGGGGCCTGGTGCTCTCGGCCGAGTCCGTCGGCCTGGTGCTGATGACCCTGATCCTCCTGCGGGTCCGGATCCGCCGTCCCCTGCTGGTCGGGATGCTCGGCTGCTCCTTGCTCAGCGTGCCGCTGACCCTGCTCGGTGTCGCACCCCACCTGGTGCTGCTGATCATCGCCACGTTCGTCGCCGGGGCCGGGATCGAGACGTTCGGCATCGGCTGGACGCTGGCGATGCAGGAGAACATCGAGGACCGGATGATGTCGCGTGCCTTCTCCTACGACGCGCTCGGTTCGTTCGTCGCGATGCCGGTCGGCCAGCTGCTCTACGGCCCGCTCGGCGAGCACTTCGGCTCCCGTGACGTGCTGCTGTGGAGCGGCATCGCCTACGCCGCGATCGCACTCCTTACACTCTCCTCGCGCTCCGTGCGGAAGCTGGAGCGGCAGCCGAGCTCGCCCGCGCCCCTCGCGACCACCGCAGCCTGAAAGGGA
This sequence comes from Nocardioides sp., assembly GCA_051960495.1. Classification (GTDB taxonomy): domain Bacteria; phylum Actinomycetota; class Actinomycetes; order Propionibacteriales; family Nocardioidaceae; genus Nocardioides_B. The sequence continues at coordinate 9,142 of JBQCEF010000316.1, forward strand.
CCCCGTGACCACCTTCGAGTACGTCGAGCGCCTGCCCACGCCGGCGGAGCACCAGATGCTCTGCGAGAGCGTCGGCTGGGGGCCGGCCTTCGACTTCTCCGCCATGCCGGCGTCCCTGGCCGGGTCGTTCTGCGGGGTCACCGTGCTGCGTGACGGCGAGGCCGTCGCGATGGGACGCGTGATCGGTGACGGCGCCTACTACTTCTACGTCCAGGACGTCGTCGTGCTGCCCGAGCTCCACGGGCAGGGCATCGGCAACGAGATCCTCCGCCGGCTCGTCGCACAGGTGGATGCCGCCGCGCCGCCCAAGGCGTTCATCGGCCTCTTCGCCGCGGGCAGCTCCACGCACTTCTACGAACGCCACGGCTTCGCGGTGCACGACGGCATGACCGGCATGTTCCGGGTGGTGCCGGCGCGGGCCGGTCAGGAGTCCGGCGTCCCGAGGTAGGTGTCGAAGAAGGCGGTGATGCGCCGCCGGGCGTCGCGGGTCGCGGCCTCGTCGTACCTCGTCCCGGAGACCACGGACAGGACTCGCAGGAAAGGCGTCACGTCCTGCGGGTCGTGGTCGTTCATGAAACCGTGCCCGACGCCGGGGTAGACCTTCACGTCGTGCGGCACCTCGTGCTCGGCGAGGAGCCGGCCGAGCCGGCGTCCTGCGCGTGCCCCCAGCGGCGAGCGGTCGGCGCCGCCGAAGCTGCCGACGACCGGGCAGGCGCGCGGCAACCACTCCTCGGCGTCGGCGGGACACCCGCCGTAGTTGACGCTCGACGCGTCGAAGTCGTGGCCCTCCGCCAGCGCCAGCGCGTAGCCGCCACCCATGCAGAACCCGATCACCCCGACGCGTCCCGTGCAGTCCTCCCGGCTCCGGAGCCAGTCGCGTGCGGCCTCGACGTCGTCGAACGACCGGCCGCGCCGTTCCCCGATGTCCCGCATGATCGTGCGCAGGCAGCCGAGCCGGGAGCCCCAGTAGTACAGGTCCGGTGCGACGGCGAGGTAGCCCGCCGCAGCGAGCCAGTCGGCCTGTGCGCGGAGGTCGTGGCTCATCCCCGTGAAGTCGTGGATGACCACCACCCCGGGCCGCGGCGGTGTCGTGGCCGGGACGGCGCAGTAGGCCGGCATCACGCCGTGCGGGGTCCGGATCTCCGGTGACGTCGCGTCCATGACGCAGTGTGCGCCCGCAACGCCCCCGGCCGGAAGAGGCCGCGGTCGACCGGCGGTCAGCCGGGTCCGTCGCCCAGCCCCATCTCCCGCATCACGTCGGGCAGGGCGGCCTGCATCGCCTCGACCACGGCGTTCAGCCCCGAGAGCGGCCGGATCATCACCCGGAAGTCGTCGATGAGCCCGTCCTCGCCCACGTGCAGGAAGTCGGCGCCCTCGACGGTCCGGTCCCCCACCTGCGCCTCGAACACCAGCACGTGGTCGGGGCTGCCGGCCGCGCCGACCTCGCGGGTGTAGCGGAAGTCCTCGAACACCCGCATCACCGCCCGCAGCACCACGGAGGTGGCGAGCTTGCCCTCGTAGGGCTTGTGCACCGCCGGGCTGCGGAACACGACGTCGTCGGCGAGCAGCGCCTCGAGCGCTTCCACGTCACGCGCCTCGATCGCCTCGCGGAACGCCCTCATGCTCCCCACCTCTGCGCCAGGGTCGTGATCACCTTGAGGTCGCGCGTCGTGGCCGCCCCGCAGAGCTTCTCGATCCGCGCGTTGCTGATCCGGGCGTTCTGGTAGCCCTCGCGGACCCACACGTGCACGGCCCGGCCGCGGACCCGGGCGGCCTCCCCCTCGTAGGCTAGCCCCTCGATCTCCTCCACCGCCTCGGACGCGGGCGGCTCCTTGAGCAGGGTCACGTAGCGCCGCAGGCCGTCGGCGGGACCGTCGACCGGCGGCGCCAGCTCGGCGGCGTCGTCGTACACCGTGCGCAGCTCGGGCGCGGTCATGACCACGGTGGGTACGGCGAAGCCGCGGTCGGCCTCGAAGAGCTGCTCGAGCCGCTCGGCCAGCCGGACCGGCGAGCGCATCGTCGACCGGAGCCGCACGTTGCCGGTCTGGATGTAGGTCTCGACGTCGTCGAACCCGGCACCTTCCAGGCACGAGCGCAGCTCGGCCATCGGGAACTTCCGGTTCTTGCCCAGGTTGATCGCCCGCAGGAACGCCACGTAGTCCGCCACGCCCCTCATCCTGCCCCAGACCGGGGTCAGGAGTTGGAGTAGACCGCCGGCCCGCCGTCGTCGTCGGCGCTGTCCGGACCACGTCCCGCCCAGGTCCACGCGTACGCCGGGTCCTCCGCAGCCAGGCCGCCCTCCCCGAGCTCGAGCGGCTTGAACGTGTCGACCATCACCGCGAGCTCGTTGAAGTACTCCGCGCCCAGCGACGCCTCGATCGCCGAGGGCTGCGGGCCGTGCGCGTAGCCGCCCGGGTGCAGCGAGATCGAGCCGATGTTGATGCCCGAGCCCTTGCGCGCCTCGTAGTCGCCCCCGACGTAGAACATCACCTCGTCGCTGTCGACGTTGGAGTGGTAGTAGGGCACGGGCACGGATTCGGGGTGGTAGTCGACCTTGCGCGGGACGAAGTTGCAGATGACGAAGTTCCAGCCCTCGAAGACCTGGTGCACCGGCGGCGGCTGGTGCACCTTGCCGGTGATCGGCATGAAGTCCTCGACGTTGAACGTGTAGGGGTACAGGCAGCCGTCCCACCCGACCACGTCGAAGGGGTGGGTCGCGTAGGTCATCCGCGAGCCGACGATGCCGCCCGGACCGTTGCCGCGGTGCTTCACGAGCACCTCGACGTCCTCGCCCTCCACGAGGAACGGCTCGACCGGGCCGTAGAGGTCCCGCTCGCAGTAGGGAGCGTGCTCGAGCAGTTGGCCATAGCGCGAGAGGTAGCGCTTGGGCGGCGCGATGTGGCTGCTCGCCTCGATGGCGTAGAGCCGCGAAGCCTCCGCCGGCACCCAGCGGTGCGTCGTGGCGCGCGGCACGATCACGTAGTCGCCGGTGCGGTAGGGCAGCACGCCGAACACGGTCTCGACCACCCCGGAGCCGTCCTGCACGTAGACGCACTCGTCGCCGATCGCGTTGCGGTAGTACGGCGACGCCTCGGCGGCCACCACGTAGGAGATCCGCACGTCGCCGTTGGCCAAGATCAGCCGACGGTGCTCGACCGCGTTGGGCCTCGAGACGCTCGTTCCTCGCTCCTCGACCTCCGAGGTCTCCTCGAACAGCGAGTGCAGCCGCAGGTGGCGTGGCTTGAGCGGGTGGTTGGGCGTCGTGGCGAGGTCGGGCAGCTCCCACACCTGGCTGTCCACGATCGCGGAGGGCACACCGCGGTGGTAGAGCAGCGAGGAGTCGGAGGAGAACCCTTCCTCGCCCATCAGCTCCTCGTAGCGCAGCGCACCCTCGTCGTCGCGGAACACCGTGTGCCGCTTGCCGGGCACCTCACCGACCTGGCGGTAGAAAGCCATCTCACCCGTCCTGTATCCGAACACATCCGTCCGATTGTCACCGTCACGATGCGTTAGGGTCGGCAGCGTGTCAAGCAGCGGACCCACTGACCCTGCCCACCCTGGCGGCGTGCCCTCCTGGCTCACCGGGCTCGTCGACGACGCCGCGGTCTTCCCGCCGGGCGACCTGCCGCTCCCCCAGGCGGTGGCCGAGCACCGCGCGCACGAAGCCTCCGCGTACGCCGGCCTCGTCGGCCCGCTCGTGGTCGGCGACCAGGCGCTGCCCGAGCTCGCCGGGGCCACCGATCCCCTGCCGGTGAGCGTCGTCGTCTCCGGCGGCGCCGGCTCCCTCGAGGGCGCGGTCCGGTGGGCCGCCCGCAGCGGGGCTCTGGAGCTCCGCTCGGTCGAGATCGCCCTGCGAGACGACGCCACCGGCGCGATCGAGCACAACGCGCGCCGCATCCTGACGGCCGTCGACCAGCTCGCGTCGAGCGGGGAGCTCGACGACGAGGTCCCCGTCTACGTCGAGCCGCCGCGGCTCTACGGCTCTCCCCCGACGCCCGGGTGGCTCGGCGCCCTGGACGAGATCGCCGCCGCCGGCCACCGGCTCAAGTTCCGCACCGGCGGTCTCGACGCCGACGCGTTCCCCGCCGCCCACGAGCTCGCTGCGTGCCTCGAAGCGGCCCTCGACCGGGAGGCGCCCTGCAAGTGCACCGCCGGCCTGCACCACGCGGTCCGGCACCGCGCCGAGGACACCGGTTTCGAGCACCACGGCTGCCTCAACGTCCGGCTCGCCACCCGCGCCACGCTGGACTCCGCCGCCGTCGCCGACGTCGCGGCGCTGCTCGAGACGACCGACCCGGACGCCGTCGTCAGCGCCCTGCGCGAGCACGGTGACGACGCGCTGCACCGCACCCGGCGCTGGTTCACCTCG
>JBQCEF010000317.1:0-6831 GCA_051960495.1 Nocardioides sp.
CAGCGCGGCCTCCGCCTCGTCGCGCCGCGGACCGATCCTCGGGGCGTTGCCGATCACCTGCACGGCGATGTTGCCGACGTCGTAGCCCGCGTCGCGCACGCGTCGTACGGCCTCCTCGAGCAGCGCCACGCCGGAGGCGCCGGCCCACTGCGGGTCGGCGGTGCCGAAGTTGCTGCCGAGGTCGCCGAGGCCGGCTGCCGAGAACAACGCGTCGCAGCACGCGTGCGCCGCGACGTCGCCGTCGGAGTGCCCTTCCAGCCCTTGCGGCTCGTCGGGGAACGCCAGGCCCGCGACGTGCATCGGGACCCCGTCGGCGAGCCGATGGACGTCGGTGCCGATGCCGATTCGTGGTGTCGCCGTCATGTTCGTCATGATGCCGTAATGCCTCGACCCATCCGGAGCCCCCCGGATGCGCGAACATGGACGTGTGAGCACTCAGCCGCGGTACGTCGCACTCGCCGGTGCGGTGGCCGGCCTGTCCGGCATCGCGGTCAGCCACGTGCTGACCAACCTGCTCAACGCCCGGATCACCCCGATCCAGGCGGTGGCCGAGGTGGTCATCGCGAAGACCCCGCTCGCGATCGCCGAGCCGCTGATCCAGCTCGTCGGGCAGAAGGACAAGCCGATCCTGGTCGCCGGCGTGACCGTGGCCATCGTGGTGCTGGGCGCCCTCGCCGGGGTCGTCTCGCTGCGCAGCCGGCTGGGGGCCAACCTGGTGTTCCTCGCGATGGGGGTGGTCGCGTTCGCCGCCCTGGCGTCGCGGCCGGGCTTCTCCTCGGCCTCCGTGCTGCCGCTGGTGGCGGGCATCGCGACCTGGCTGGTGGTGTTCGCGTTCCTGGTCGACGCGGCGGCTGCGGTCGCGGACGGGGCGGCGCACGAGACGTCGCTGGCCGGCGCGGACCGGGCGGACGCGGACGTTGCGACCGGCGGGGACGGCGCTGAGGCCGACGGTGAAGGCGCGTCCCGGCGGTCGTTCCTGGTGCGCACCGCAGCCGTCGGCGTGGTCGCGGTGGCCGTCGCGGCAGGGGGCCAGGCGCTGGGCCGGGGCCGCCGGGCCGTGGAGACGAGCCGCCGCCTGCTCCGCCTGCCCGTGGGCCGGGGGAAGGCGCCGGCAGACGTGTCGCTCGAGGTGCCGGGGGTGAACCCGTGGCGCTCGTCGAACGCGGACTTCTACCGGATCGACACCGCGCTCGTGCTGCCGGCGATCGACCCGATGGACTGGCGGCTGCGGATCCACGGCATGGTCGACAAGGAGATCACGCTGACCTACCAGGACCTGCTCGACCGCAAGCTGACCGAGGCCTGGGTGACGCTGTGCTGCGTGTCCAACCCGGTCGGCGGCAACCTGATCGACAACGCCTTCTGGAGCGGCGTGCGCATCGCCGACGTCCTCGCGGAGGCCGGCGTCTCACCCGACGCCGACGCCGTGCTGCAGACCTCGGAGGACGGCTGGACCTGCGGCACGCCGGTCGCGGCCCTCACCGACGACCGCAACGCGATGCTCGCGATCGCGATGAACGGGGAGCCGCTGCCGGTGGAGCACGGGTTCCCGGTGCGCATGGTGGTGCCCGGCCTCTACGGCTTCGTCTCGGCGACGAAGTGGCTGGTCGACCTCGAGGTGACCCGGTTCGAGAAGATCAGCGCCTACTGGACCCGGCGCGGCTGGGCGGAGCAGGCGCCGGTGAAGACCGAGTCGAAGATCGAGGTGCCGTTCGACGGGCAGGTGGTGAAGACCGGGCCGATGCGGGTCGGCGGCTACGCCTGGGCGCAGCACACCGGGATCAGCGCGGTGGAGGTGCGCCTCGACGGCAACGCCTGGACCCGGGCCGAGCTCGGTGGCGTGCCGACCGACGACACCTGGGTGCAGTGGGCCGCGACGCTCGACGTACCGGCGGGGGACCACACGCTGGCCGTTCGCGCGACCGACAAGTCCGGCTACACGCAGACCTCCGCCCGCGTCGACGTGGTCCCCGACGGCGCCACCGGCTGGGACACCATCGAGTTCCGCGCCGAGTAGCTGCCGGCCGGCTGCGCTCCGGCTGCAGCCGATCCGGGTCAGGCCATGTGGTGGAGCACGCGCGTGGCGGTCTCCCGGGCCGCGGGGCTCTCGCACAGCACCAGCAGCACCGGACCGCCGGCGCGCAGCTCCGAGGAGCACTCGAACCCGGCGTACGTGAGGGCGGCGCGGGCCACGGCCGGGTCCTCACCGACCGGCACCGGGTAGACCAGCGTGTGGTCGCCGGCCCGGTGCAGGTCCTCTTCCACGGCGGCCTCGGCGAACACGACCCGGCGCAGCAGCAGCGCGAGCCCGACTCCCAGGACCACCGCGACGATGACGGCGATTCCGACTGCGAACATGACGACTCCGATCCGCGAGTCCCCGGCGGTCCTGGGGTGCGTCGGTCGAGCGGCTCGCTACCTGCGGCTTGCCCTGAGTGTGGTCCCGGCCACACGCCGCCGGGGAGAGACGTTGGGCCCGACCCGGGGGACACAGGTCCCGCGTCGCCCGCAACACGCCCGTTCGGGCTCTTGACCGGGAGCGGCGTCCGGAGGCATACCGGAGTCGACGGCCACGGACCGGGGGCCGCGGGGTCGAGAAGCTGGGGGCGTCGATGCGTGCTCATCCGTCGACCGGGCCCGAGGGCAACCGGGTGGCGCTCGCGGGGGCGCTGCTCTACCTGGGCGAGTGGGTCGTCCTCGCGCTCTTCCGGGCCGGGGGTCCGGTGCTGCCCGAGAGCGTCCAGGGCCGCGCGCTGGTGGAGGCCTACACCTCCGATCCCGGCAACCAGTCGGTCACCGCGGGGGCGCTGGGGATCGTGCTGCTCGGACGTCTCGGGTTCGCCGCCGGTGTGGTGGGCGCGCTGTGGCGGGTCGGCCGCTCCCAGGCGCTCCTCGCCTGGGCCCTCGCGGCGATGGTGGTGAGCGTGGTCGTGGAGATCGCCTGCTACGGCATCGCCGGTGCCGCGGGCTGGCGGGCCGACCACGGTGCCGGCGTCGAGGAGCTCACCTCGCTCAACGCCCTGGCGATGTGGCTCGACGGCCTCCTCTTCGGGCCGTTCGGGCTCTCGGTGGCGCTGCTGGCCGTAGTGATGCTGCGCTCGGCGGCCTTCGCCCGCTGGCTGTGCTGGGTCGGTCTGGTGTCGGGAGCGTGCCTGGTCGTCTACGGCCCCTTCAGCGTCCGCTGGCTGACGATGACCGGCACCACCGCCTCGGTCGTGGACACCCTCTCCACCCTGGGCATCGTCGGTTCGTGGGTGTGGATGCTGACCACCGGCGTCGTCCTGTTCCGGCGCACGCCGGGGCGGCTCACCAGTGCCGGTGACCCGCCGGAGAGCCCGGAAGCGGCAGCTCCGGCGGCCGGATGACGTAGACCAGGCCGCCCGATGAGTCCTGCCACACCCGGGTGAACTGGCTGCGGTCGTAGACCACCCGCACCTGGGCGTTGTCCGGCACCTCGTGGGAGGCGGGGTCGTGGCACACCACGTTGCCCTCGTCGTCGAAGCCGACCACGACCAGCAGGTGCCCCGCGGTGTCGTAGCCGGCGCCGTCGAGCTCCTCGCGCTTGAACGACACCGACGCCACGAGCGGGATGCCGCCCGCGACGAGGAGCTCGGCCTCGGCCAGCGAGCACAGCCGGGTCACGAACGCCTCGGTGCCGTAGCGCGCGGCGTAGGCGGTGTTGAACGACCAGTTCCCGGCGCCGTTGTAGGCGTGGTCGAAGACGTGGCGTGCGGCGTGGTTCACCACCGGGTCGGCGTACGACGCGTCGACCCACGCGAGCTCGTCGGGAGCCGGGCCCAGGCCCCAGGTGCCGAGGACCATGCTGGTCGACGTGGGCGAGCACCAGGACTCGCCGCCGTGGTTGAGGTGGGGGTCCTGGCCGCGGTGCAGCATCTGGGAGTAGGCCGGCAGCTCCAGCACTACGCCGCGGGCCGGACCGGGCTCCGGAAGCGGCTCGGCCTCCGCCCGGGCGCCGCTCACCACGGCGCCGACCAGCGACACGGTCGGCGCGTCGGTGCTGTCCGGAGGCCGCAGCAGCGTCACCCGCAACTGGTACGACGACCACACGACCGTCCCGCGCGCGACCAGCTCATCCGTCGACACCGCGGTGTCCTCGTCGCCCTGGCCCGGCACGGAGGTCGGGTGGATCTCGGCGTCGTCCTCGGCCCAACGGCCCAGGCAGAACCACCGCGACCAGTGCACGCCGTCAGGCGACACCCGCACCTCGACCTCGAGCCAGCTGTCGCCGGGCGTGCGGGCGTTCCAGGACGGCACCAGGCGGGTGAACCGGTGGCCCGGCGTGACGGCCGGGGACAGCCAGGCCGACCAGGCGTAGTCGCGGCGCTCCGGACGCTCCGCGTGCGGGTCGACGTACGTGCGCCGTCCGACCGGGTCGGTGAGCTCGAGCCCGAGCGGGCCGGTCACCGTGCCCAGGTGCACGCCACCGTCAAGGTCCTGGACGCGCCAGGCGCGGAACGACGAGGGCGCGTTCACCAGTTGGTCGCGCCCTTGCGGACCGGCAGCGGGTGCGCGGCGTCGTGGATGATGTAGCCCACGCCACCCGAGCCGCCGTTCACGCCGCGCTTGAGCCAGGCGTCCTCGAACTGGCCGCGGTCGTAGGTGCGCTTCACGCCGGCGTTGGACGGGGCGGCGGGGTCGTTGACCTCGACGTCGCCGGTGGCGGTGAAGCCGGTGACCACGAGCAGGTGGCCGTTGGTGCCCCGGGGCAGCGGCGAGTTGTCGAGCCCGCCGGCGCCGTACGTCACCGACACGATCACCGGGATCCCCGCAGCGATGAACCGCTCGACGCCGCGCAGCGACGCGAACCGGGTGACGAACGCGCTGCCGGTGCGGGTCGCGGCGTAGGCGGTGTTGAACGGCCAGTTGCCGGTGCCCTCGTAGCGGTAGTCGTAGGTCATCCGGGCGACGTGGTCGACGACGCGGTCGGGGTGACGCGCCGGCACCCACGCGTAGTCGGACTCGGGCGGCAGCGCGTCGTAGTAGCCGAGCACCATCGCGGTCGACGTGGGGGAGCACCACGCCTCGCCGCCGCCGTCGTACTCGGGGTAGTCGCCGTCGTGGACCATCTGGGAGAAAGCCGGCACGTCGAGGGTGATCCCCCGGCCCACCGAGGGCCGGCTGGTGGCGACGTCGGCCGCGGCCGGGATGCGCGAGACCATGGCGCCGATGGTGTCCACGCGCGGGGTGCGACGCAGCTCGCTGCGCCGGTGGAGCAGCACCCGGATCTTCCAGGAGTCGAACGAGCTGTTCGCGACGAAGGTGTCGGTCGCCACGCGGGCGAGGTCGTCGGTCTGGCTGCCCAGGGAGGTACGACGGAAGCCGGCGTCGCCCGACGACCAGCGGCCCAGGGTGTCCCAGCTGCTGCGGCCGTTCGCCCCGCGGGCGCGGACCCGGACCTCGACGAACGTGCCGTCGGGGGTGCGGGCGGTCCACGACGGGATCAGCTCGGTGAAGGCGAACCCGGGGGTGGTCCAGCGCGAGGTCCAGCGGCCGACGTCATAGGTGTGCCCGGCGACGCGACGGGTCCGGGTCGGGTGGTCCAGGCGCAGCTTGCCGTGCGCGACCCGCACGCCGGTGAGGTGGCCGTCGCCCAGCGCGGCGTCGGTGTCCCACGCGGTGTAGGCGATCGGGCGCTGCCGGGTCGCGGCGTCGGCGACGCCTGCGCTCGTGGCCAGCGGGAGCGCGATCGGCGCGAGGGTCAGGGCGGCGGTGGTCAGCAAGGCTCGGGAACGCACCTGCTGAGGCTACGCGAGTGTCGTCACATCAGTCCCTTCTTTCACAGGGTCTCCTGCCCGCAACAACCGCGGTCGTCCGGCCGGAGCCCCCCGCTCGATAGGCTGACCCGCGTGAGCATCCGGATCTACGACACGGCGACGCGGCAGGTGCGCGACTTCGTTCCGCTCGAGGCGGGCAAGGCGGGCATCTACCTGTGTGGTCTGACCGTGCAGTCGGAGCCTCACGTCGGGCACGTGCGGTCCGCGGTGAACTTCGACGTGTTGCGCCGCTGGCTCCTCGCACGCGGCTACGACGTCACCTTCATCCGCAACATCACCGACATCGACGACAAGATCCTGCTCAAGTCCGCCGAGCAGGGCCGGCCCTGGTACAACCTCGCCTACGCCATGCGGATCGAGCTCGACAAGGCCTACGACGCCCTCAACGTGACGCCGCCGACCTACGAGCCGGCCGCCACCGGGCACGTGCCGGAGATGATCGAGCTGATCGGCCGGCTGATCGGCAAGGGCCACGCCTACGCCGCCGAGGACGGGTCGGGAGACGTCTACTTCGACGTGCAGTCGTGGCCGGCGTACGGCGAGCTCACCGGCCAGCGCATCGACGACATGGAGCCCGCGGAGGATGCCGACCCGCGCGGCAAGAGGGACCCGCGGGACTTCGCGCTGTGGAAGGGCTGGAAGAAGCAGACCGAGCCGGAGACCGCGGCCTGGCCCTCGCCCTGGGGACCGGGTCGTCCCGGCTGGCACATCGAGTGCTCGGCGATGGCGCTGAAGTACCTCGGTGCCGGCTTCGACATCCATGGCGGCGGCGTCGACCTCCGGTTCCCCCACCACGAGAACGAGCAGGCGCAGTCGCGCGGGGCGGGCTACCCGTTCGCGACGTACTGGATGCACAACGCCTGGATCACCACCGCCGGCGAGAAGATGAGCAAGTCGCTCGGCAACGTGCTGTCGATCCCGGCGGTCCTGCAGCGCGTCCGCGCGATCGACCTGCGCTTCTACATGGTCGCGGCCCACTACCGCTCGCACGTGGAGTTCTCGTTCGAGGCGCTGGAGGAGGCGGCGGCCGGCTTCG
>JBQCEF010000318.1:0-6424 GCA_051960495.1 Nocardioides sp.
CCGGGCCTGTTGTGTTTTTCCACCTAGTTTTAACTTCCCGGGCCGCCCGCCGCGGGTGGGCTGGGGGCGCCGCTGGTCGTACGTCGTACTGCGTGCTACTGCGCCGGGTTGGTCACCTCGACGACGAGGTTGTCACCGTCCTGGCTGACGACCGTCGCCGTGACTCCGACCCCGGCCACCTTGGTGGAGCCCCACGGGTTCTTGGAGGACCAGTAGGCGTCCGGGTTGCTGTCGTTGAACGTCGGGATTCCCGCGCTCGACGGCACGTCGGCCGTGTAGGTGGTGTACTTCCCGCTACCGCCCTTCATGCCCTGGCGGTGCAGCGCGATGTGGTCGGTGCTGGCCAGCCCGAACGTCGCGTCGAACGGCTGACGGCGGTTGCCCGGCATCGCGTGGTCCGAGTAGTAGAAGGGCTTGGGCCGCGCGTCGACCGGCAGCGCCTGACCGTGGCCGGGATGGTCGCTGGTGTTGTTGTCGGCGTAGGCCTTGTCGGCGTACCAGACCAGCATGCCGTCCTGGTAGGGGAAGAACTCCACCCAGTTCGGCCGGGTGACGGCCTCGGAGAAGTTGTACGGCCCCTCCTGCAGCGTCTTGTCGTAGCCGGTGTAGGTGCGGTTCTCCAGCAGGTAGTACTGCGGGGTCGTCACCGTGACCGTGCCGTTCGCGACCCGCTCCCAGCCGTCGGCGGTCCACGCGCCCGAGTCGGACTCGGCGCCGTCGGTCTCGGTGACTCCGCCAGCCGTGAACGAGATGTCGTCGAGGAACGCACCCTCGAGGTTCACGCCGCCGTCGGTCTGGTAGCGGAACCGGAAGAGCGACGGCGTGCCCGCGGGGGTGGTGTAGGAATAGTTGAGCGTCGTCCACGCGCCACCGCTGTCGCCGGTCAGCTTGGCCAGCTGTTCCCAGGTGTTGCCGCCGTCGGTGCTGTACTCGGCGTAGAGGTAGTCGTAGTCCTGCTCGATGGAGTACCACGCGGCCGCGGACACGTTCACGTCCCCGGCGGGAGCCTCGTGCGTCAGCGTGGTGTTGAGGCCGTCCCCGCGGCTGCTCCACCAGTCGTAGGTCCCGGAGTTCGGCGTGACGTACTGCGTGCTCGTCGTCTTGTCGGGCAGGTTCACCACGACCGCCTGCGGGTTCGAGGCGCCCTGGTCGGCTGCCGGCGCGAGCGTGAAGGTCCCGTCCTCGCCAGGGTCCACCGTCTCGTAGTCGAGCCAGCCGAGGAACATGCGCTCGTCGGGCCCCATGAGACCGGGGGTGGTGCCGATGCCTTCGTCGCCCGCGTCCGGACCGGCCGCGTCGGTATCGGCTCCGTGGCCCAGCCACGAACCGGCCGACATCAGCGTCCAGAACCCGGTGCCGTTATCGCCGCCCGCGGTGTCGTAGAAGTCCGGCAGCCCGAGGTCGTGGCCGTACTCGTGGGCGAAGACCCCCACGCCGCCGTTCTCCGGCTCGACCGTGTAGTCGCCGATGTAGTAGTCGGAGTTTCCGATGCGCGCGCCGCCGTACAGGACCTGGGTGCCGTCGGCCAGCGTCGGGCCGGTCGTGCCGAACTCGTCGGCGTTGACGTACCACCGGTGCGACCAGATCGCGTCGGGCGACGCGCCGGCCTCCTCGCCCTCGCCGGCGTGGATCGCCTGGAAGTGGTCGATGTAGCCGTCCGGCTCGTTGAAGTCGCCGTCGCCGTCGTAGTCGTAGCGGTCCCAGACGTCGAACTGGGCCAGGTAGTCGTTGACGGCCTTCTTGTTGTGCAGGCTCTTGAGCTTGTTGGTGAACCACGAGTCGGCGGTGTCGTCGATGAAGGCCCAGGCGCCGCCGTCGTCCTCACGCGGGTTCGACCCGTAGTAGGCGGCGTTGTAGGGAACCTGCACCCAGTCCTCGACCGTCACCTGCGGCGAGTACTGGCCACCGGAGACTGCCTGGTAGTAGTTCTTGAACGACTCGCCGGACCCGTTGAACATCGCGTCGTAGTGTGCGGTGTCGAACGAGGGCGCCCAGGTCGTCGAGTTGTCCTTGTCGCGGTCCGGCTGCGGGATCTGGTTGTGCAGCGGACCGGCGTCACCGCCGTAGTCCGGGTCCGTAGCCGAGCCGAACTCGGACAGCACCGTGAGGATCCTGGCGCTCGCGTCGTTGTCGAAGAACTCGACGCTCTTCTTCTTCCCCACGGTCACGGTGGAGCCGCCGCCGCGCTGGGGCTGCTTGTCCGCCTTGCCCTCGCGGACCTTCTGGACGGCTGCTGCCCGGAGCTCGTTCTGCTCCTTGGTCAGCGGGCCGGGCCGGTTGTCCTTGCGGTGCGCCGCCGAGTTGCCGGCCTGGTCGCGCTGGCTCGGCGCGTCGCCGCTCATCGCGGCCGTCGCCGGGGCCTGCGCGAGCGTCGCCGCGACGGCTGCTGCCAGGGTGCCCGCGAGCACGCCACTGGTCAGTCTTCTCACTGGTGAGTCCCTTCGAGAAGGGGAGCGTTTCGGGTGTCCGCCCCCGGAAAGGCGTCTCCAAAGCCGGCTGTTCGACTCGAGACGGTGCCGGTGCAGAACGTCTCGCCGCTTCCGGCAACGTCGGCGATTCTTACGCGGATCAGCACGAAAAGGGAAGAGGTGTCATAAAGAAAACTTGTACTCATCAGGCGTCGACGCGCCGATCCGCCGCGCATCACAACCGCCCGTGACCTTCCGTTCCGACCGTCGTTGGACCCTCGCAGAAGCAGGACTCCACCCTTGGGAAGGAACCTTCATGCACAACTCTCGGGCGCGCGCGCTCCTCTCGGTCGGCGCGAGCGCCGTCCTCGCCGCTACGGCCGTCGCCGCCAGCACCGTCCCCGCCTCCGCGGCCGGCAAGGCCAAGGGCGGCAAGAAGGTCACCGCCGCGCAGACCTGGGCGCCGGCGGACTCCGCCGCGATCCACCCCGGCGTGATGATGTACACCGAAGGTGCCCAGTGCACCGCGAACTTCGTCTACACCGACGGCACCGGTACGACGTACGTCGGCTACGCCGCCCACTGCGCCGGCACCGGAGCGGCCACCGACACCGACGGCTGCGACTCCGGCTCCCTCCCGCTGGGCACGAAGGTCGACTTCGTCGAGGGCGGCTCGCTCGTCTCGAGCGGCACGAAGGTCGGCTCGGGCACGCTCGCCTACAGCTCCTGGCTCACCATGCAGAAGCTCGGCGAGACCGACCCCGACACCTGCGCCTACAACGACCTCGCGCTGGTCAAGGTCGACAGCGCCGACGTGTCGAAGGTGAACCCGAGCATCCCGTTCTGGGGCGGCCCGGTCGGCATCAACACCACCGGCACCGCGCCCGGTGACACGGTCTACTCCTACGGCAACTCGAGCCTGCGCGCGGGCATCAGCGAGCTCTCGCCGAAGCAGGGCACCAGCCTCGGCACCGAGGGCAACGGCTGGAGCCACCCGGTCTACACCGTGACCCCGGGCGTCCCGGGCGACTCCGGCAGCGCGTTCCTCGACGCCGACGGCAACGCGCTCGGTGTGCTGTCGACCCTGGCGCTGGCGCCGCTCGCCGGTTCCAACGGCGTGGGCGACCTGAACCACGAGCTCACCTACGCCCAGGCCAACAGCGGGATTTCCGGCCTGGCCCTGGTCCCCGGCACGGAGCCGTTCTCGCCGCTGCTGTGACGCGCTGACGCACTGATGGACCCGACGGGGGTCCGGCCTCCTGCGGGTCGGGCCCCCGTCGTCGTCTGCCGCGGCCGGGCGCCGAGCCCGTCGTACGACGCCTGGCCGCCCACCCGGGACCCCGTTACCCCCGCCGCCGGCACAGTTCCGCACGAAACGGCACCGCCGAGCCGCGTGCGACGACCATTTCGTGCGAGACCGGCGCCCCGGCGGCCGCTGCGCACGCCGCGCAGGTTCTCGACGCGCTGCGGATGCGCAACGTGCGCAGGGAACGCGGTTCGTGCCCGACGCGTCCTGGCCAAGCGCGGAGACGCGTTCCCCAAGGACTACAGTTCCGCACCATGACGGGGCGAGACAGGCGTGCGGCTGCCCTCGCGCCGGCGTTGGCCGCGGGGCTGCTCCTGCTGCTGTGGGCCGCGACCGCCGGCCCCGTCGCGCTGCTGAGCCCGTCGGGCCGCAGGCTCACCTTCGACACGAAGACCCCGAGCCCCGAGCCCTCCGCGAGCCAGAGCGCCGCCCCCGGCACCGGCGACCCCCGCGACGCGCCGCAGAAGATCGACCTCAGCTGGCTGGGCGACCTACTGGCCTGGGCCGTCGTCATCCTCTTCCTGGTCGGGCTCGCGCTGCTGCTGCGCTGGGGGTGGCAGCACCGGCCCCGCCGTCCCGAGGCGCCGCCGCAGGTCGACGTCGAGGTGCTGCCGGCCTCCGAGCTCGCCCGCACGCTGTCGGAGTACCACGACGCCCAGCTCGACGCGATCGTCGGCGGCAGCCCCCGCAACGGCATCGTCCGCTGCTGGCTGCGGCTCGAGGAGAGCGTCGCGGCGGCGGGCCTGCCGCGCGAGCGCTACGAGACCGCCGCCGAGTTCACCGTCCGGGTGCTGCACCGGCTCGACCTCGATCCGCGCGCGATCGGCGAGCTCGCCCGGCTCTACCGCGAGGCGCGGTTCTCCGAGCACGAGCTCGGGGAGGACGCACGGACCGCGGCCCGGTCCGCGCTCGAGAGCCTGCACGAGGACCTCCGCCGGCTGGGGGCGATGACATGACCCCCACCGCCAGGTGGCTCCCGCGCGTGGCCATCGCGTTCGTGCTCTGGCTCGCGGTGGCGGCGATCGGCGGCATCCTCGGCAACCACCCCCGGCCGGGCCTGCTGGCGCTGACGATCGGGGTGGGCGGCGCCGTGGTGTGGTTGTTCCTCGATGTGTCCAGGGACGCCGAGTCGGCGCACTGGCCCGGCATGGTCGAGGAGCCGGTGCGGCCCCCCGGCGAGGATCCGCGGCTCGAGCGACTGCAGCGGATCCTGCTCCAGCACGAGACCGCCCACGAGGTCGGCGACGCGCTGCACCGCCAGCTCGCCGAGCTCGCCGAGCACCGGCTCGTCGCGCACCACGGGGTCAGCCTCGTGGCCGACCCGGAGCGGGCGGCGCAGCTCCTGGGCCCCGAGCTCACCTCCGTCGTCAGCCAGCGACCTCCCTACCCCCGGCTGTCGACCGCACGGATCGACGTACTCCTGAAGCGAATCGAGGAACTGTGACCCCCACGCCCAGCCTGGCCGACGTCTCCGCACGCGCCGCGGCGATCCTCGAGGAGGTGCAGCGCGCCGTCGTCGGCAAGCGTGACGCCCTGGTGCTCGTGCTCTCCGGGATCCTCGCGGGCGGGCACGTGCTGATCGAGGACCTGCCCGGCCTCGGCAAGACCCTGGCCGCCCGGTCGTTCGCGCAGACGCTCGGGCTGGGCTTCGCCCGCGCACAGTTCACCCCGGACCTGCTCCCGGCGGACCTGACCGGCTCGTTCATCTTCGACCAGAAGCAGGCGGAGTTCGTGTTCCGGCCCGGTCCGCTGTTCACCGGGCTGCTGCTCGCCGACGAGATCAACCGCACGCCTCCCAAGACGCAGGCCGCGCTGCTCGAAGCGATGCAGGAGCGGCAGGTCACGGTCGAGGGCCAGACCTTCCCGCTCGACGCGCCGTTCCACGTGATAGCGACGGCGAACCCGGTGGAGTACGAAGGCACCTACCCGCTGCCCGAGGCGCAGCTCGACCGGTTCCTGCTGCGGGTCAGCTTCGGCTACCCGACGCGCGACCAGGAGTGGGACGTGCTCGGCCGCCGGCTCGCCCGGCAGCGCGAGGAGCAGACCCTCGACCCGGTCACCGACGCCGAGGGGCTGCTCGCGATGCAGGCCGCGATCGAGACGGTGACGGTCGAGGAGAGCGTGGGGAGGTACTGCGTCGCGCTCGCCGCCGCCACCCGCGAGCACCCCCAGCTGCTGCTCGGCTCGTCCCCGCGAGGCGCGCTCGCGCTGATGCTGACCGCGCGGGCGTACGCCGTGATCGCCGGTCGCGACTACGTCATCCCCGAGGACGTGAAGGCGGTCGCGCCGTCGGTGCTCGCCCACCGCGTGACGGTCAAGCCCGAGCTCTGGATGAGCGACGTGTCCGGGGCGTCGGTGGTGCGCAGCGTGCTGGCCCAGGTCGAGACCCCGGGCGCCCGCGAGCAGCACTCGCCCTACGCCCGGCCCGGCGAGTGAGCGGGCACGGATGAGCGACCCCGCCAGCACCGTCTCCGCAGGCTGGCGCCCGACCGCGACGCTGGCCCGGGCCGCCCTGGTGTCGGGCGCGGCCGCTGCCGTCGCGGTCGCGACCGGCCGGGTCGACCTGCTGGTGCTCGGGACCCCGTTCCTGGTGCACGCCGCGGTCGCCGTCGTACGTCGTCCCGTCGCGTCCCCGCACGCTGCCGCGGCCCTCGACCACACGTCCTTGCGCGAAGGGGAGGCCACCACGCTGCGGGTCCGGCTCGACGGC
>JBQCEF010000319.1:0-5696 GCA_051960495.1 Nocardioides sp.
ACTGCGCAAGATGACGAAGTCGGTGCGCGCCTCGGCGTACCTGGACCTGGTCGCCGGCCACGTCGTCGTGTCGGTGAAGGAGGCCCTCGCCTGCGCCCCCGGGATCGGCTGGGTCTCCGTGGTCGCCGTCCGCGCCGAGGAGCCGGACGTCTACGGCAGGCCGCGCGCCGTGCCGCTGCTCGCCACCCGGCTGACCCGCAGCGACCTGTCCGACGTCCGGTGGGAGACCTGCTCCGCCTGGGACGTCGTCGAGCAGGCCGGCACCGGCACGCTCGTGAAGCTCAAGGGCGTGGCGCGCGAGCTCGCGCCGCTCGATCTCTCCGGGGAACCGGAGCTCAGCCTGCTCGTGGAGGCGATCGACCTCCGCGAGCTCAGCGACGCGACAGCAAGCCGCGTCTGACGGGAGGAAAACCCACATGCTCGACAACCGCACCCGCACGTCCGGCCGGCTCCTCGCCGGCGCGGCGGCCGCCGCCTGCCTGACGCTGCTCACCGCCGGCGGCGCCGGTGCCGCGATCCCGGCGAAGGACTACGCGAACTGCACCGCGCTCAACAAGGACTACCGCCACGGGGTCGGCCGGTGGGGCGCGCACGACAAGACCAGCGGCACGCCGGTCAAGAACTTCACCCGCAACAACAAGGTCTACCGCCTCAACAGCGAGAGCGACCGCGACAAGGACGGGATCGCCTGCGAGAAGCGCTGAGCTCAGCGCCGGCGCACATGCCGGGCGGCGAAGGCGGCGAACGCGGTCGCGGCCGGCGGCGGGTCGTCCTTGCGCCACGCCAGCACGAGCGCTGACGGGCCGGCGTCGGACACCGGCACGAACACCAGGCCGGGCCGGCGGTACTGCTCCGCCATCCCGGCAGGGACCGCGTTCACCCCGCGGCCGAACGCGATCTCGGCCAGCCACTCCTCGACGGTCCCGGCCCGGCTGCGCACGTCGGTCGCGGGCTCGCGCCGGCCGTCGGTGAAGTACCACGCCTTCGCGAACACGGGATCGGTGACGACGTCGGCCACCAGCCACGGCTGCTGCGCCAGCTGCTCGACGGTGACGCTCTCGGCAGCCGCCAGCTCGTGCCCTTCGGGGAGTACGGCGAGCAGCGGGTCGGCCGCCAGCTCGAGCACGTGCAGCCGGTCGTCGCCCGTGAACGGCGGCCGGACGAGCGCCGCGTCGGTCTCCCCGGTCAGCAGCCCCGCCGAGGGGTCGTCCCACTCGTACTGCCGCAGCTGCACGGTCACGTCGGGAGCCGCGCGGCCGTACTCGGTCAGCAGCCGCCGGGTCACGCCGGTCAGCGTGAAGGCGAGGAACCCCAGCCGCCAGCACCGTGGCGCGGTCGTGAGCGATGCGCTGCGCGGTCTCGGTCAGCTCGCCGGCCGCCGCCAGGGTCGACCGGGCCAGCGGCAGCAACTGCGCCCCGGCGGCCGTCAGCGAGACGCCCGTGCTGGACCGCTCGAACAGCGTCACCGAGAGGTCGCGCTCGAGCGCCTTGATCTGCTGGCTCAGCGACGGCGACGCGATCAGCAGCCGGGCGGCGGCCCGGGCGAAGTGCAGCTCCTCGGCCACCGCCACGAAGTAGCGCAGCTGCCGCAGCTCCATGACCTGCGATGTTAGGCGCTGCCTCCTGCCCGCGAGGGACAAAGTCGTGGATCCGACCACCCCGGCGGCCCCACCGTGAGTACGACGCCCGGACCCGCCGGGCCCTCGCCAGGATCCACCGAGATGACCGACACGCTGACCAACTTCTCGCCCGCCTCGTCCACCACGTCCGGAGTCCGAGCCACCACCTGCGACATCAACGACCTGACCGACCTGCGCGCCCGCGTCACCGGACCGGTGATGGACGGCACCGACCCGGCCGTCCCCGCGGAGGTCGCGACGTTCAACCTCGCGACGACCCACCGCCCGGCCGTCGTCGTGGGCGCCACCTGCGCCGAGGACGTCGCCGCCGCGGTGTGCTGGGCCGTCGCCCACGACCTGCCGGTCGCCGTCCAGGCCACCGGGCACGGCCCGGTGCAGGCCGTCGAGCAGGCACTGATGATCACCACCACGCGGATGCGGTCCGTCGAGATCGACCCCGCGGCGCGGACCGCCACGGTCGGGGCCGGGGTGCGTTGGGGCGAGGTGATCGACGCGGCGGCGCCGTACGGGCTCGCCGGGGTCAGCGGCTCCTCCTCGCAGGTCGGCGTCGTCGGCTACTGCCTCGGCGGAGGGATGGGTGCGCTGAGCCGGCAGTACGGCTTCGGCGCCGACCAGGTCCTCGGCATCGAGCTGGTCACGGCGGACGGCGAGGTCCGGTGGGTCGACGAGACGTCGGAGGCGGACCTGTTCTGGGCGGTGCGCGGCGGCAAGGGCAACTTCGGCGTCGTCACCTCGCTGCGGATCGGGCTCGTGCCCGTCGCGACGATCTACGGCGGCGCGGTGTTCTTCGCCGGCGAGTCCGCGCACGACGTGCTGCACTCGTTCCGGACCTGGGCGCCGACGCTGCCCGACCGGTCGAGCTCGTCGCTGGCGCTGCTGAACCTGCCCCCGTCCGCGCACCTGCCCGAGCAGCTGCGCGGGCGGTACGTCGTGATGCTGCGGTTCGCGCACAACGGCAGCGCGGCCGAAGGAGCCGAGCTGCTGGCCCCGATGCTCGAGGCCGGGGAGGTGCTCGCGGACGGGGTCGCCGCGATGCCCTACGCCAACGCCGACTCGATCCACCAGGACCCGGTCGACCCGATGCCGGTGTGGGAGAAGTCGCGGCTGCTCGCCGACCTCACCGCCGAGGGCGTCGACACGCTGCTGGCCGTCGCCGGGCCCAGGTCCGGAGCGCCGCTGGCGATGGTGGAGCTGCGGCTGATGGGCGGCGCGCTGGGACGCCAGCCGCGGGTGCCCAACGCGGTGTCGGGCCGCGAGGGCGCGTTCAGCCTGTTCACCCTCGGCGTGCTCGCCCCCGAGATCGTCGACGCGGTCCCCGCGGCCGGGCGCGGTGTGCTCGACGCGATGGCGCCGTGGGCCACCGGCACGACCCTGGTCAACTGGCTCGGCGACGCCGGTCCGTCGGAGGTGGCGCGCGCCTGGCGCCCGGAGGTGCACGCGCGGCTGATGCAGGTCAAGCGGGCCGTGGACCCGGACAACGTGTTCAGGTTCGGCCACGCTCTGGCGTAGGCGCCGGACGTCATACATCCTGAGGTCAATAGGCCACCGGACGTATGACGTCCCGGTCGAACCCGCCCGAAGTGACCAGCCCCCTCCGGGACCTCCGGCACTGGTCCGGCGCGGGACGGCGTACCAACGTCTGGCGCAGGATCGAGCCCGATGGAGGCCCGCATGACGACTCATGCAACCCCGACGCCGACCCCGACCGAGAGTCGGCGCCTCCCCACCCTGGACCCCGAGGTCCGCCTCAAGCTCTACGAGACCATGGTGCTCAGCCGCACCTACGAAGAGGCCATCTTGCGTGAGTACCACGCGGACAAGGGCCCCGGATTCGACATCGGCAAGGGCCTGGTTCCCGGCGAGATGCACCTCTCCGCCGGGCAGGAGCCCGTCGCCGCCGGTGTCTGCGCTCACCTCACGACCGACGACGCGGTCACCGCGACCCACCGGCCGCACCACTTCGCGATCGCGCACGGGGTGGACATCAACAAGATGACCGCGGAGATCTTCGGCCGCGAGACCGGGCTCGGCCGCGGTCGCGGCGGGCACATGCACCTGTTCGACCCCGGGGCGCACTTCTCCTGCTCCGGGATCATCGCCGAGGGCTACCCGCCCGCGCTCGGCCAGGCGTTCGCGTTCAAGCGCAGGGGCACCGACCGGGTCGCGGTCGCGGTGACCGGCGAGGGCGCCGCCAACCAGGGCGCCTTCCACGAGTCGCTCAACCTGGCCGCCAAGTGGATCCTGCCGGTCGTCTTCGTCGTCGAGGACCACGACTGGGGCATCTCGGTGCCGCGCTCGGCGTCCACGTCGATCGGCTCGAACGCCGACCGGGCTGCCGCCTACGGCATGCCCGGCGAGCGCGTCGAGGACAACGACGTCGAGGCGGTGTACGACGCTGCTTCGCGCGCCGTCGCGCGGGCTCGTGCCGGCGAGGGGCCGACGCTGCTCGAGGTGCACACGCTGCGGATGTGGGGCCACTTCGAGGGCGACGCCCAGGGCTACCGGCCCGAGCTGGCCCAGGTGTCCGAGCACGACCCGATCCCGCGTTACGAGAAGGCGCTGCGCGAGGCCGGCCTGCTCGATGACGACAAGGTCGCCGAGATCAAGGACCTGTGCGTCAACGCCGTGGAGGACGCCGTGACGTTCGCCAAGGACAGTCCGCTTCCCGACCCGGGCGCGGCGACGTCGTACGTGTTCGCCTGAAGGAGCCAACGATGACCATCACTGAAGCACCCCACGCCACCCGTCGGCTCACCACCTCCAAGGCGATGGTCGAGGCCATCGAGCTGGAGATGGCCCGTGACCCGTCGGTGTTCTACATGGGCGAGGACGTCGGCGCCTACGGCGGCATCTTCGGCTCCACCGGCGGGCTGCTCGAGAAGTTCGGGCCCGACCGGATCATCGACACCCCGATCTCCGAGACCGCGTTCGTCGGCCTGGGCATCGGCGCGGCGGTCGAGGGCATGCGCCCGATCGTCGAGCTGATGTTCACCGACTTCATGGGCGTGTGCCTGGACCAGATCTACAACCACATGGCCAAGATCCACTTCGAGTCGGGCGGCAACGTGCGCGTCCCGATGGTGCTGACCGCGGCGGCCGGCGGCGGCTACTCCGACGGCGCGCAGCACTCGCAGTGCCTGTGGGGCACGTTCGCGCACCTGCCCGGGATGAAGGTCGTCGTCCCGAGCAACCCGGCCGACGCCAAGGGCCTGATGACCTCGGCGATCCGCGACGACAACCCGGTGGTCTACATCTTCCACAAGGGCGTGATGGGCCTGCCGTGGATGGCGAAGAACCCCCGCTCCATCGACGAGGTCCCCGAGGGCGAGCACGTCGTACCGATCGGCAAGGCCAACGTCGTCCACGAGGGCCACGACGTCACCGTCGTCACGCTGTCCCTGTCGGTGCACCACGCGCTCGACGTCGCCGAGTCGCTGGCCCTGCAGGGGATCAGTGTGGAGGTGATCGACCTGCGCAGCCTGGTCCCGCTGGACCGCGAGACGATCCTGACCTCGGTCGGCAAGACCGGGCGGCTCGTCGTCGTGGACGAGGACTACCTGTCCTACGGCGTGTCCGGCGAGGTCGTCGCCACCGTCGCCGAGACCGACCCCGGTCTGCTCCGCTCGGCGCCGAAGCGGGTCGCCGTGCCCGACGTGCCGATCCCCTACGCGCACGGGCTGGAGTACGCCGTGCTGCCGCGCCAGGACCGGATCGAGCACGCGATCCGCGAGGTGATGGGCCTGTGACGGAGGTCGTCTTCCCGCCCCTGTCCAAGGAGACGCCGGACGCCGAAGGGGTCCTCGCGACGTGGTTCGTCAGCGAGGGCGCCCGGGTCGCGAAGGACCAGCTGCTCGCGGAGGTCCAGGTCGACAAGGTCTCGGCCGAGGTGGTCGCGCCGGGAGCCGGCGTGGTGCACCTGCTCGTCGAGGAGGAGGCGACGGTCCGGCAGGGGGCGGCGATCGCCCGGATCGAGTGAGCACCCACGAGCGTCGGGCCCAGCCCCCCGGTTTGCGGACAACCAATGTACGCAACCCCCCGGGGGCGGGGGCGGGCGGG
>JBQCEF010000320.1:0-6554 GCA_051960495.1 Nocardioides sp.
CCAAGCTGACCGCGTCGGCGTCGCCGTGGGCGCGGAAGCGGACCTCGGCGGAGGTCCAGACCCCGATCCCCGGCAGGCTGCGGAGCCGCCGGTCGACCTCGTCGCCGGGCAGCCCCACCGTGCGCTCGAGCGAGCGCGCGACCGTGGCCGCGTGCACCACGGCCCGCGACCGGGCCGGGTCGATTTGCAGACGCAGCCACTCCCAGGACGGGATCGTGCGGAGCCGTTCGGGGGTGGGCTGCAGCCACACCCCCCGGTCGGCGCCGGCGCCCGGTGCCGGCTCCCCGAACCGGTAGACCAGCCGGCGGAAGCCCGCGAACGCCTCCTGGCCGGTCACCTTCTGCTCGATGATCGCGGGCACCAGCGCCTCCATCACCAGGCCCGTGCGCGTGAGCCGCCAGTGCGGGTGGCTGCGATGCATGTCCGCCACCGCGGGATGGTGGGCGACGAAGTCCGAGGGATCGTCGTCCGCGCCGAGCATCGCCGGCACGGACTCCAGCGCCCAGTCGGCGCCCGGTCCCCAGGCGGCGGCGTGCCCCACCCCGTCGTACGCCTGCCGCAGCCGCAGCGTCGCCGGGCCCTCGGGCGTGCGGATCCCGCGCCAGCGGGTGCCGTCCGGGTCGGTGCGGAACGTGGGGTCGCCGGCCCCTCGCCGAAGGATCGACACGACCTGCCCCATCGGGCAGGGCCAGCCGGGTCGCCACTCCCGGGTCCGTCCGCCGCTCTCCTGCACCGCGCCAGGGTACGGCGGGGCGCCGACGGTCGCCTCAGGCGGAGCCGGTCCAGCGGTACCGGCGCTCCGGCCGGCCGGTCTGGCCGTAGCGCAGGGTCACCTCGGCCCGCCCCGACTCGACCAGGTGCTCGAGGTAGCGACGCACGCTCACCCGGGCGAGCCCCACCTCTTCCGCGCACTCGCCGGCGCTCAACGTGGCCGCCTCCCCCGCGGTGTGCTCGCGCAGCGCCCGGCCGACCAGCTGCAGCGTCGGCACCGACAGCCCCTTGGGCAGCACGGCGTCGGCCGGCCGGGAGGGCCGCGAACCGCCGAACAGCGCGTCGACCTCGCGCTGGCCGACCTCCCCGTCCGCCTGCGACGCGGCCGCCCGCACCGACCGGTGCCGTCGCCCGAACTCGGTGAGCCGCTCGCGCATGGCCTCGGCAGTGAACGGCTTGATGAGGTACTGCACCGCGCCGCCACGGAACGCCTCCTGGACCGTCGCCAGGTCGCGGGCGGCGCTGACGACGAGCACGTCCACCGGGTCGGCGGCCCCGCGCAGGGTGCTCAGCACCTCGAGGCCGGTCATGTCCGGCAGGTAGATGTCGAGGAGCACCAGGTCGGGCCGGTGCTCGGCCACGGCGTCGAGCGCCTCCTGACCGGTGCGGGCCTCCCCCACGACCTCGAAGCCGGGCACGAGCTCGACGAACTTGCGGTGCACGCGCGCGACCATGAAGTCGTCGTCGACGACGAGCACGCGCAGGGGCGCGGTCACGGCTGGAACTCCTCGGGTCGGGGCGCCGGGGACGTCTCGGGCAGGGTGGCGGTGAAGACGGTACGCCCGGCGTCGTTGCGCGTCACGCGGACACTCCCGCCGCGCCGCTCGCACACGACCCGGCTCAGCGCCAGGCCCCAGCCCCGGCCACCGGGGTCCGTGCTCGGCTTGGTGGAGAACCCCTGGTCGAAGACCCGGGACGCCAGGTCGTCGGGGACACCCGGCCCGTCGTCGGAGACCCGGATCTCGACGGCGTCGCCGGCCTCGCGCAGCCGGACGTCGACCCGGCCCCGGTGCGGCGCGACCGCGTCCATCGCGTTGTCGACCAGGTTGCCGAGCACGGTGAGAATGTCGGCGGAGAGGTCGCCCTCGACGGCGGGGAGCCGGGTCTCCTCCTCGAGGTCGAAGCTCACGTCCAGCTCGCCGGCCCGGCTGCCCTTGGCGACGAGCAGCGCGGCGACCGCCGGGTCGTCGACCCGCGCGAGCACGCGGTCCACCCAGCCGGCCCGGGCGCGCGAGTGCGAGGCCACGAACGACGCGACCTCGTCGTACTCCCCGAGCTCGATGAGCCCCGCGATGGTGTGCATCCGGTTGCTGAACTCGTGGGCCTGCGACCGCAGCGTGTCGGTGGTGCCCCGCCAGACGTCGAGCTGGCGGTTGAGGTCGACCAGCTCGGTGCGGTCGCGGACCGTGGTGACCCAGCCGATCCGGTGGCCCTGGTTCACGACCGGCATCTGGTTGAGGACCAGCACCCGACCCCCGGAGGCGACGGCGAGGTCGTCGGCCCCGGCCCGGCCGCTGAGCACCTCGGCGATCGGCTCCGCGACCGGCAGGTCCGCGACCGGGACGCCGACCGGCTCGCCGGTGAGGTCGAGCAGCCGGACCGCCTCGTCGTTGACGAGCGTGACCCGGCCGGCCCCGTCGACGCCGACCACGCCCTCGCGCAGGCCGTGCAGCATCGCCTCGCGGTGCTCGACGAGACCGGCGATCTCGTTGGGCTCCAGGCCGAGGGTCTGCCGCTTGATCCGCCGCGACAGCAGCAGGCTCCCGCCCAGGCCGACGAGGGAGCCGACCAGCACGTAGATCACCAGCGTCGGCGCGGTGGCGCCCAGCCGCTGCCAGGTGGTCGGGTAGTCGCGGCCGACGATGACGTAGCCGACCACGTCGCCGACGCGGAGCCCGTCCCCGCTCTGCACCGCCTCGACCGGGGCCCGGGCCTCGACCGCCCGGCCGGCTGGACGGTCCACGACGCCGACCCAGGATCGTCCGGTGCCCGGCCGGGTGACCACCTCGCCGGTCTCGGCCGGGTCGGAGGAGTAGAGCACCGTGCCCGCCGCGTCGGTGACCAGGACGTACGACGAGCCGGAGCTCGCGCGGGACCGCTCCGCCTCGCCGGGGATCCCCGCGTTCGTCCCGGAGGCCAGTCCGGTCTGGAGCACCCGGGTGCCGGCGACCGTCTCGGCGGTCGCGAGCACGCGCCGGCTCTCGGTGCGCCGGAACGCGACGTCGTTCTGCACCAGTGTCACCGGCGTCACGCCGAGGACGACGAGCAGGACGACCGTCGCCTGCAGCCCGAGGAGCTGTCCCGCGAGGGAGAGTCGACGTGTCACGGCTCGAGTCTCACCCATCGGAGGCGACCGGTGCACGGCGCTAGGCTGCGTCGGTGTCCAGGAAGGCGGTGCTCAGCGCGCTGCTCGGCTTCCTCATGGTGCTGGCGTCGTGCTCGGGCCTGCCGAGCGGGTCGGCCGAGGACCAGCTGCGGATCATGGTGCCGAACGCCGCCGGCGGGGGCTACGACACCACGGCGCGGACCGCCGCGATGGTGCTCGAGCAGGAGGGCATCACCGGCCGCCCCGAGATCTTCAACCTCGAGGGGGCCAGCGGCGGGGCCGGCCTGGTCCGCACCGTGCACGAGCGTGGCAACCCGAACCTGATGATGATGATGGGCCTCGGGGTCGTCGGCGCGCTGGCCACCGACGAGGCGGCCGCCGGGTTCGGCGACGTCACCCCCGTGGCCCGGCTGCTCAGCGAGCCGGAGGTCGTGATGGTCCGCTCCGAGTCGGCTCACGAGGACCTCGGCTCCCTGGTCGACGCCTGGCGCGCCCACCCCGGGCGCGTCGTCGTCGGCGGCGGCTCGCTGGCCGGCGGCCCGGACCACCTCGCCACCTACCTGGTCGCCGAGGCCGTCGGGATCGACCCCCAGCGGGTCCGCTACCGCCGCTACGACGGCGGCGGGCCGTTGCTCGCCGCCCTGCTCACCGGCGAGGTCGACGTCGCGATGTCCGGCGTGCTCGAGAACATCGACCAGGTGCGGGCGGGCGCGGTCCGCGTGCTCGCGGTGACCGGCGCCGAGCCGGTCCCGGGCGTCGACGCACCGACGCTGCGCGAGGCCGGCGTCCCGCTCGAGTTCGCCAACTGGCGTGGCCTGGTCGCACCACCGGGTCTCACCACGGCGCAGCGGCGCCGGCTGGTCTCGATCGTCACCAAGATGCACGACTCCCCCTCCTGGCAGGCCGCCGCCCGGGCCAACGGGTGGACCGACGACTTCCTCACCGGCCCGGCGTTCGGCTCGTTCCTGGCCGCCGAGAGCCGTCGGGTGCGCGGCGTCCTCGCGCGCCTCGGTGTCGAGGACGCCCGCAGCCTCACGCCTTGACGGCCAGCACCGGGCAGCTCGCCTGCAGCAGCACCCGCTGGGCGGTGCTGCCCATCAGCAGCTTGCCCACCGGGGTACGACGCCGCAGCCCGATCACGACGAGCACCGCCGAGAGCCGGGCCGCGGCCTCGAGGATCTCCTCGGCCGGCTCCCGGCGCCCGACGCTCTGCTCGACGGTGTGCTCGACGCCGGAGTCCGCCAGCACCCGGCGGAGCTCCTCCATCTGCTCGGGTGCGGCCAGCCCGGCATCGACGTAGGAGTCGCCGCTGCTGGCATTGACCACGTGCAGCGCGGTGTCGCGCCGTCGGGCCTCCTCGAGCCCGGCCTCCACCGCGGCCAGGCCCTCGGCCCGCGGGGCGTAACCCACCACGATCGTTCCTGCGCTCATCAGCTCTCTCCTAGTCCTCGTCGGCGAACGCGAGCTTGCGGGCCTCGTCGGGGTCCTGGCCGCGCAGCCGCGCCACGATCCGCGGGGCGTAGGGCAGCAGCAGTGCCAGCGCGGCGATCACCAGGATCACCAGCGACAGCGGACGGGCGACGAACACGGACAGGTCGCCGTCGCCGACCGACAGGGCGCGCCGGAACTGGTTCTCGAGCTCCGGACCGAGGATCGCGCCCAGGATGGTCGGGGCGATCGGGAAGTCCAGCTGCCGCATCGCGAACCCGAGGATGCCGATCGCGTAGGCGATCAGGATGTCGGTGACCGTCCCGGAGACCGAGTAGATGCCCAGCGTCGCGAACACCAGGATGCCGGCGTACAGCACCGGGCGCGGGATCTCGAGCACCTTCACCCAGACCCGGATCAGCGGCAGGTTCAGTGCCAGCAGCATCACGTTGCCGACGAACAGCGAGGCGATCAACGCCCAGACCAGGTCCGGGGCCTTGTCGAACAGCTGCGGGCCGGGCTGCAGGTTGAAGATCTTGAACGCCGCCAGCATCACCGCGGCGGTCGCCGAGGTCGGCAGGCCCAGGGTCAGCAGCGGCACCAGCACGCCGGAGAAGGACGCGTTGTTGGCGGCCTCCGGGCCGGCGACGCCCTCGATCGCGCCCTGGCCGAACTCGTGCTTGCCGCGTGAGCGGTGCTTCTCGTAGGAGTAGGACAGGAACGTCGGCAGCTCGGCGCCGCCGGACGGCAGCACGCCGAACGGGAAGCCGAATCCGGCGCCGCGCAGCCACGGCCCCCAGGACCGCCGCCACTGGTCGCGGGTCAGCCACATGAAGCCCCCCTTCGGCGGCTCTAGCGGGGTGACCTGTCCCGGACGGGTGCGGCCGCGGACCAGCACGTAGAGCGTCTCGCCGATCGCGAACAGTCCGATGATCAGGAGCACCTGGTCGATGCCGTTGAACAGTGTCGGGGTGCCGAAGGTGAACCGCGGCTGGCCCGAGACCCCGTCGAGCCCGATGAAGCCGAGCGTGACCCCGATCAGCAGGGAGATCAGCCCGCGCACGAGGGAGCTGCCCACCAGCGAGGTCACGGTGACCAGCGCGAGGACCATCAGCGCGAAGTAGTCGGTGGCGCGGAACGAGACGGCGAGCTGCCCGATCGGCTTGGCCACCAGCGCCAGCAACGCGGTCGAGATCAGCGCGGCGACGAACGACCCGATGGCCGCGGTCGCGAGGGCCGCCCGGGCGTTACCGCGCTTGGCCATCTCGTGGCCCTCGATCGCGGTCGCCACCGAGGCGGACTCCCCCGGCGTGTTCAGCAGGATCGAGGTCGTCGAGCCGCCGTACATCGCGCCGTAGTAGATCCCCGCGAACATGATGAACGCCGGGATCGGGCTCTCGAACCCGTAGGTGACCGGGAGCAGCAACGCGATCGTCACGGCCGGGCCGATGCCGGGAAGCACGCCCACGAGCGTGCCGAGGGTGACCCCGACGACCGCGAAGAGCAGGTTCTCCGGGGACAGGACGGTTGCGAAGCCGCCCAGCAGGTCTGCGTAGGAACTCACAGCGGAAGCACCCCCGCGGGCAGCGAGACACCCAGCAGCCGGGTGAAGGAGAGGTACACGAGCAGCGAGAGGCCGATCCCGACCACGACGTCACGCGTCAGGTGACGCGAGCCCATCGCACGCGACGAGCCGACGAAGAACACGCTCGTCGAGATCACGTAGCCGACCGGCCCGAGCACGAACGCGTAGACGACGAGCAGTCCGACGAGTGCAGCCGCTGCCAGCATGTGCTGGAACCGCTCGACGGGCAGGAGCTCGGTGCGTCGTACGACGGCACGCAGCTGCTGCAGCAGGTAGACCACCGACAGGCCGGTCAGCAGCACCAGCACCAGCAGCGGGAAGAACCGCGGGCCGCCGAGGTCGACGCCGTCCGCCTTGATCGCGGAGACCTGCGAGAGCATCAGCAGGCCGAAGGCGACCAGGACGGCGCCGGCGACGAACGGGCCCGCGGCCGGCCCGGGGGGG
>JBQCEF010000321.1:0-2690 GCA_051960495.1 Nocardioides sp.
ACGACGCCCCCCGCAACCGGATCGAGCAGCAGACGCTGTGGGTCGAGCACCAGGTCCGGGCGGCGATGGCCCGCGGCGAGTTCGACAACCTCCCCGGCGCCGGCAAGCCGCTGAACCTGCCCGACCAGCACGACCCGGACTGGTGGGTCAAGGGGCTCATCGAGCGGGAGAAGATCACCGGCGTGCTGCCGCCGGCGCTGGCGCTGCGACGGGAGGACGCCGAGCTCGACGCGGAGCTCGACCGGCTCGGGTCCGAGGACGAGGTGCGTCGTACCCTCGCCGACTTCAACGAGCGCGTGGTCGCGGCCCGGCGCCAGCTCCAGGGCGGCCCGCCCGTGGTCACGCCGCTGCGCGAGGCCGAGGACGAGGTCAACGCCTGGCGGCAGCGCCGGGCGGAACGGCGGGCCAGCGTGCGCGCCGCCGAGCTGGCCGAGCAGGCGAACCGCCCTCGCCGCCGCTGGTGGCACCTGCGCGGGCGCTGACCCCGCCGACCCCGATTCGTCCGTCCCCGGAGCGCGGCAGCCCGGCTCGATTCCGCGGACGAATGCCATGGACGCCTCAGCGCTCCTGCATCGGGACCCGTACGCCGCGCTCGGCGGCCACCTCGACCGCCCGGTCGTAGCCCGCGTCGACGTGCCGGATCACGCCCATCCCGGGGTCGTTGGTGAGCACCCGCTCGATCTTCTGCGCGGCCAGGTCGGTCCCGTCGGCGACGGTCACCTGCCCGGCGTGGATCGAGCGGCCCATGCCGACCCCGCCGCCGTGGTGGATCGACACCCAGGTCGCCCCCGAGGCCGTGTTGACCAGCGCGTTGAGCAGCGGCCAGTCGGCGATCGCGTCGGAGCCGTCGAGCATGCCCTCGGTCTCGCGGTACGGCGAGGCGACCGACCCGGCGTCGAGGTGGTCGCGGCCGATGGCGATCGGGCCCTTGAGCTCGCCGCTGGCCACCCTCTCGTTGAACTTCAGGCCCGCCCGGTGCCGCTCGCCGTACCCGAGCCAGCAGATCCGCGCCGGCAGACCCTGGAAGTGCACCCGCTCGGCGGCCATCGTGATCCACTTCTTCAGCCGTTCGTTCTCGGGGAACAGCTCGAGGATCGCCCGGTCGGTCGCGGCGATGTCGGCCGGGTCGCCGGACAGCGCGGCCCACCGGAACGGGCCCTTGCCCTCGCAGAACAGCGGCCGGATGTAGGCCGGCACGAACCCGGGGAACTCGAACGCCCGGCCGTAGCCGCCCTTGCGGGCCTCGTCGCGGATCGAGTTGCCGTAGTCGAAGACCTCGGCACCCTTGTCCTGGAACTCCACCATCGCCTTGACGTGGGCGGCCATCGACTCCCGGGCGCGCTCGGTGAGCTCCTCGGGGGCCTTCTCGCGCAGCGCCGCCCACTTGTCGAAGTCGATCCCGCGCGGGAGGTAGTACAGCGGGTCGTGCGCGGACGTCTGGTCGGTGACGATGTCGATCGGCGCGTCCTGCGCGAGCAGGGCGGGCACCATGTCGGCGGCGTTGCCGAGGACGCCGATGGACAGTGGCCGGCGCTCGTCGCGGGCCTCGACGGCCAGCCGGACTGCCTCGTCGAGGGAGTGCGCGCGTACATCGAGGTAGCGGTGCTCGATCCGGCGCTCGATGCGCGACTCGTCGCACTCGATGCAGATCGCGACGCCGTCGTTCATGGTGACCGCGAGCGGTTGCGCGCCGCCCATGCCGCCGAGCCCGGCGGTCAGCGTGATCGTGCCGGCGAGCGTGCCGCCGAACTTCTTGTCGGCCACCGCCGCGAACGTCTCGAAGGTGCCCTGCAGGATGCCCTGGGTGCCGATGTAGATCCAGGAGCCGGCGGTCATCTGGCCGTACATCGTCAGGCCGAGGTGCTCGAGCCGGCGGAACTCCTCCCAGTTGGCCCAGTCGCCCACCAGGTTGGAGTTGGCGATGAGCACGCGTGGCGCCCACTCGTGGGTGCGCATCACGCCGACCGGCTTGCCGGACTGGACGAGCAGCGTCTCGTCGGGCTCCAGCGTCTTGAGCGTGCGGACGATCGCGTCGTACGCCTCCCACGACCGCGCCGCCTTGCCGGTGCCGCCGTAGACCACGAGGTCCTCGGGACGCTCGGCGTTCTCCGGGTCGAGGTTGTTCATCAGCATCCGCATCGGCGCCTCGGTCTGCCAGCTCTTGCAGGTCAGCTCCGGCCCGCGCGGTGCGCGGATCTCGCGAGTCATCTGGTCCTCTCTTCCTCGGACGTCATACGTCCGGTGGCCTATAGGGCTCGATGTGTATGACGTCCCGCTCAGTCGAGCGGGCCGATCGCGTCTTCGACGGCCCGCACCAGCGCGCCCGACATCACATCCGCGTGCGCATGATCGATTTCCGGGGCGAGGTGCCGGTCGGTCCCCGGCCCCTCGACGTTGCGGCGCAGCAGCGCCAGGGCCGCGGCCGTGGCCGGGCTCGGGGCCAGGGGGGCGCGCAGGTCCAGCGCGCGGGCGGCGGTGAGGTACTCGATGGCCACGACGCGGGCCAGCCCGTCGACGGACCGGCGCAGCTTGCGGGCCGCCGACCAGCCCATCGAGACGTGGTCCTCCTGCATCGCGCTCGACGGGATCGAGTCGACCGACGCAGGGGCGGCGAGCCGCTTCATCTCCGAGACGATCGCGGCCTGGGTGTACTGGGCGATCATGTGCCCCGAGTCCACGCCGGGGTCGTC
>JBQCEF010000322.1:0-3843 GCA_051960495.1 Nocardioides sp.
GACGAAGTCACCGGTGCTCGGGGTCCGGCCCGACCTCGAGCACGCCCGGGCCGTGGCGGAGCTCGCCGCGCTGCTCGCGGACCTCGGCCACCAGGTGGAGGAGATCGACCCGAAGTACCCGGACGCCACGGTGCCGTTCCTGCTGCAGTACTTCGGGGCGATCCGCCGCGAGTCCGCGATGGTCGAGCGGCCCGAGCTGCTCGAGCGGCGTACCCGCCGGACGGCCCGGGTGGGTGCGCTGGCGCGCCCGGGCACGATCGAGTGGGCGGTGCGGCAGAGCGAGAAGGTGGCGGTGAAGGCCAACCGGGTCTTCGAGCGCCACGACCTGCTGCTCACCCCGGCCGTGGGTCCGCGGCCCCCGCTGGCCGGCGCGGTCCAAGGGGTCGGCACCATCCCCAGCTTGCTCAAGGCACTGCCGGTGTCGGCCTACGCGGGACTGTGGAACGTCGCCGGCAACCCTGCCGCCTCGGTGCCGGCGGGGTTCGCCGCGGACGGCCTGCCGCTCTCGGTGCAGCTCGTCGGGCGCACCGACGACGAGCCGACGATCCTCTCGGTCGCCGCCCAGGTCGAGCGCGCACGCCCGTGGGGCGAGCGACGTCCCGCGCTGTGAGCACGTCCCTGGCCGGCCGTCGGGTGCTGGTGACCGGGGCGTCGTCGGGGATCGGTGAGGCGACCGCCAAGGCGTGCGGGGAGCGGGGCGCCGTCGTCCTGCTGGTGGCCCGTCGTGCCGAGGCGCTCGACCGGGTCCGGTCCGAGATCGAGGCGGCGGGCGGCACGGCGTCGTCGTACCCCTGCGACCTCACCGACGCCGACCAGACCGAGCGGCTGCTCGACCGGGTCCTCGCCGAGCACGGCGGCGTCGACCTGCTGGTCAACAATGCGGGCCGGTCGATCCGGCGCTCCATCGCGCTCTCCTATGACCGGATGCACGACTTCGAGCGCACGATGGCCATCAACTACTTCGCGCCGGTGCGGCTGATGCTCGGCCTGCTGCCCGGCATGGTCGAGCGCGGGGACGGGCACGTCGTCAACATCCTCACCTGGGGCGTGCAGGTGAAGGCGCCGAAGTTCGCCGCCTACATCGCTTCCAAGGCCGCGCTCGACGTGTGGAGCCGGATCGTGGGCCGCGAGCTGCGCGGCGACGGCGTCACGTTCACCAACATGCGGTTCGGGCTGGTCCGCACCGACATGGCCGGGCCCACGGACGTCTACCGCAGGGCGCCCGCGCTGACCCCGGAACAGGCGGCCAGGAAGGTCGTGCGGGCGCTCGAGAGACGGCCGCTCACCGTCAACGACGCGGCCGGCACCGTCGCGGAGGTGTTCAACCTGGTCGCGCCGCGGCTCTCGGACGCGCTGTTCCACCGGATGCACAAGCGCTTCCCCGACTCCCGGGCGGCGCGGGGCGACTAGCTGGCCTTCTTGGCCGCCTTCTTCGCCGGGGTCTTCTTGGCGGTCGACTTCTTGGCGGCGGTCTTCTTGGCCGGTGCCTTCTTGGCGGTGCTCTTCTTCGCGGCGGCCTTCTTGGCCGGGGCCTTCTTGGCAGCGGTCTTCTTCGCCGGCGCGGGCTCTTCGGCGGCGCTCTCGCCCCGGCCCTGCTTGGCCGCGTCCACCGACTTCTGCAGCGCGGCGAGCAGGTCAACGACCTCGCCGCCCGACGGCTTCTCCCGCTCGGTGTGCTTGACCTCGCCGCCCTCGAGCTTGGCCTGCACCAGTGCCTCGACGGCGTGCGCGTAGTCGTCCTCGAACTCGTCGGGGTCGTAGTCGCCGGCCAGGGTCTCGACGAGCATCCGCGCCATCTTCAGCTCCTGCGGCTTGACGTCCATGTCCGCCGCGTCGAGCCCCGAGAAGCTCGGCTCGCGGATCTCGTCGGGCCACATCATCGTCTGCATGACGATCACGTCGTCGTGCACGCGCAGCACCGCGGTGGTCATCCGGGTCCGCAGCGACACCGTCACCACGGCCATCCGGTCGGCCTCCTTGATCGCCTCGCGCAGCAGCGCGTAGGGCTTGGCCGCGGCCTTGTCCGGCTCGAGGTAGTAGGACTTCTCCAGCCACATCGGGTCGATCTGGTCGCGCGGCACGAACTTCTCCACCGAGATCTCGCGGCTGCTGCTCGCGGGCAGCTCGGCCATGTCCTCGTCGTCGAGGATGACCATCTGGCCGTCCTCGGTCTCGTAGCCCTTGGCGATGTCGGCGTAGGGAACCTCCTCGCCGTCGATGCTGCAGACCCGCTGGTACTTGATCCGCCCGCCGTCCTTGGCATGCACCTGACGGAACGAGATGTCGTGGCTCTCGGTGGCGGCGTAGAGCTTCACCGGCACGCTGACCAGACCGAACGAGACGGCGCCCTTCCAGATGGCTCGCACGACACGGCTCCTCTCCGCCACGTCGGCCATCGACGTGGTCCCTCCACGGTATCCGCCAAGATGTATCGCATGCGTCCCATGCTGGCCACCCGCGGCACGACCGTGCCGAGCGGACCCGAGTGGCTCCACGAGGTGAAGTGGGACGGAATGCGCGTGCTGGTCGAGGTGCGCGACGGCCGGCTGCGGATCTTCTCCCGCAACGAGAACGACGTCACCGTCTCCTTCCCCGAGCTGCACGGGCTCGTCGAGGCGCTCGGCCACGACGTGCTGCTCGACGGCGAGGTGGTCGCCTTCGCCGACGGCGTGCCGTCGTTCGGCGCGCTGGCGGAGCGCATGCACGTGAGCAACGCACGGAAGGCGGCGGCGCTCGTGGGCTCGTGCCCGGTCACGCTGCTGGTCTTCGACCTGCTGGCCGTGGACGGCACCGACCTGACCGGGCGGCCGCTGTCGGAGCGGCGGGAGCGGCTGGAGTCGCTCGGCCTCGCCGGGGTGCACTGGCAGGTCCCGGCCGCCTATGACGACGGCGCGATGCTGATGCAGGCCACGGCGGCGCAGCGGCTCGAGGGCGTGGTGTCGAAGCGGCGCTCGTCGGTCTACGTGCCGGGGCGTCGTACGCCGGACTGGCTGAAGTTCCCGCACCGCGCCACCACGTCGTACGTCGTGGGCGGCTGGCGGCGCGAGACCGGCAGCGGCAGCCGGCTCGGCGCGGTCCTCGTCGGCGAGCCGGGGCCGGACGGCCTGGCCTACCGCGGCCGGGTCGGCAGCGGCATCGCCGGCCGGACCGGCCAGCGCCTCCTGGAGCTGCTCGGGCCGCTGGAGACCGAGGCATCGCCGTTCACCGACACCGTGCCGAAGGTGGACGCCCAGGGGACGACCTGGGTCCGGCCTGAGGTCGTCGTCGACATCGCCGCGCTGGGGGTGACTTCGGCCGGCCGGCTGCGTCAACCGTCCTTCCTCGGGGTACGCCATGACCTGAACGCCGAGGACCTGGGGGTGTAGTGGCCGAGAACGGGAGCGCCGACGTCATGGTCGAGGTGGACGGGCGCACGCTGAAGCTGTCCAACCTGTCCAAGGTGCTCTACCCGGAGACCGGCACCACGAAGGGCGAGGTGCTGCACTACTACGCCCAGGTGGCACCGGTGCTGCTGCCGCACCTGGCGGACCGTGCGGTGACCCGGATCCGCTGGCCCAACGGCACCGCCGACGGCCAGTTCTTCGAGAAGAACGTCCCGTCGGGCGTCCCCGGCTGGGTGCGCACGGTCACGGTCCCGTCGTCCGGGTCGCGCGGCGGCGGCGACTCGATCACCTTCCCGGTGATCGACGACACCGCGACGCTGACCTACCTGGCCAACCTCGCCTCCCTCGAGCTGCACG
The DNA here is from genome assembly GCA_051960495.1 of Nocardioides sp. Taxonomy (GTDB): domain Bacteria; phylum Actinomycetota; class Actinomycetes; order Propionibacteriales; family Nocardioidaceae; genus Nocardioides_B. The sequence continues at coordinate 3,741 of JBQCEF010000322.1, forward strand.
TGCACCAGTGGCGGGTCGGGCGCAACGGGCAGCCGAAGAACCCCGACCGGATGGTGATCGACCTCGACCCGGGGGAGCCCGCCGGCCTGCACGAGTGCTGCAC
>JBQCEF010000323.1:0-21206 GCA_051960495.1 Nocardioides sp.
GCCGGGGCGCGGTCAAGAGCCACGCCTCCCGGGGTGCGGCCTCGCTGCGCGAGCTGCTGGAGGAGACACGATGAACCCGCACGACGACGAGCAGCTGCGTGCGCTTCTCGACGACGCCGTCTCCGACGTCGAGCCACGCCCCGCCCTCGACGCCATCCGTTCCCGGACCCGAGTGCGGCCGCTGAGCAGGCGCCCGTGGTTCCTCGCCGCCGGGTCGGCCGTGGTCGCCACCGCGGCGACCGTCGTGGCGTTCGCCGTCGTCGGGAACGACGCCGGTACGACGAGCACCGCTCCCGGTCCGGCCGCGTCCCCGTCGAGCGCATCCGCGCCGTCCGAGGCCCCGAGCTCGACCGGCGTCGACTCGAGCGAGTCCGCGGCGCCGGCCGTCCAGGCGGTCCCCGTCTACTACCTCGGCGAGACCGGCCAGGGCCTGCGGCTCTACCGCGAGTTCCACCGGATCCCCGTCCCCGAACTGCCCGGTGCCGCCGTGGCCGAGGCCGTGCGCCAGGCCGTCGCGGTCCGCCCGGAGGACCCCGACTACACGTCGTTCTGGCCGGCAGGGGCGGACGTGCAACACGCCGAGGTCACCGGCGACACGATCGTCGTGGACCTGAAGAACGCCGCCCTGCTCCATGACCGGCCGGCCGGCATGACCGAGGAGCAGGCGAGGATCTCCGTCGAGCAGCTGATCTACACCGCGCAGGCGGGTTTCCAGGACCGGGCCCCGGTGCGCTTCCTGCTCGACGGACAGATCACCGACACCGTGCTGGGCGTGCCGACCTCGGAGCCGCTGGCGCAGGGCGACGAGACCTCGACTCTGGCGCAGGTCTGGATCATCGAGCCGTCCCAGGGCGCCTCGGTGGACAGCGGCTTCACCGTGAAGGGCGTCGGCTCGTTCTTCGAGGCCAACGTGGTCTGGGAGCTGCGCCAGGGCGACAAGGTCGTGGCCTCCTCGGCGAAGTCCGGCCCGGTGATGGCCGAGGAGTGCTGCACCATGGCGCCGTACTCCTTCACCGTCGACGCGCCGCCCGGCGACTACACGCTGGTGGTCAGCGACGACGACCCCTCGGGCGGGGAGGGCCCGGCGCCGTTCCGGGACACCAAGGACATCACCGTCCGCTGACGCGGGCCCCGGCGAGCCGCGCCGCGAAGTCACGCCTCCCGCGGTGCGGCACCGCCGAACCGGCCACCGGAACCGGCAAGATGAACCCCGCCCGACGCTCCTCCGCACGCGATCCCCCGAACGAAGGTCAGTCCCATGAGCACCCGTCCCTGGTTCCTCGCCGCCGGTGCGGCCGTGGTCGCCACCGCGGCGACGATCGCCGCGTTCGCCGTGACCGGGGACGACGCCGACAGGACGAGCGGCACGCCCGCTCCGGCCGACTCGCCGTCGAAGGCCACGGTCCCGTCGAAGACGCAGAGCTCGAGCGCCGCCGAGCAGAGCGAGTCCGCGACGCCGACCACCCAGGCGGTCCCGGTCTACTACGTCGGCGAGACCGGCCAGGGGCCGCGCCTCTACCGCGAGTTCCACCGGCTGCCGACCGCCTCCGTCGACGACGCCGTGGCCCAGGCGCTCAACGAGGCGGTCGCCGCCGATCCGGCGGACCCGGACTACACGACGCTGTGGCCCGAGGGCGCCAAGGTCGACCACGTCGAGAAGAGCGGCGACACCCTGGTGGTCGACCTCACGGGGGCGTCGATGCTGCGTGACCGGCCGGCCGGGATGAGCGAGGACGAGGCGCAGATCTCGGTCGACCAGCTCGTCTACACGGTCCAGGCCGGCTACCAGGACGATGGCCCGGTGCGGTTCATGCTCGACGGCCAGATCACCGACCAGCTGCTCGGTGTCCCGGTCGCGGAGCCGCTGGCCCGCCCGGACGACATGACCTCGCTCGCCGAGGTGTGGATCATCTCCCCCGGCGAGGGCGACACCGTGAAGAGCCCCTTCAAGGTCAAGGGCATCGGCTCGTTCTTCGAGGCCAACGTGGTGTGGGAGCTGCGCCAGGGCGACAAGGTCGTCGCCTCCTCGGCGAAGTCCGGACCGGTGATGGCCGAGGAGTGCTGCACCATGGCGCCCTACGAGTTCACCGTGAAGGCTCCTCCGGGCGACTACACGCTCGTGGTCATGGGGGAGGATGCCTCCGGCGGCGAGGGGCCGGCTCCGACCCAGGACACCAAGGACATCACCGTCCGCTGAGCCGGGCGACCAGGCTGCCACGACTGCGGACGCCGACCTTGGCGAACACCGACTTCAGGTGGTCCTGCACGGTGTTGACCGAGATGAACAGGTGCGCGGCGATCTCCGCCGACGTGCGGCCCGCCAGCACCTCACGGCAGACCTCCTCCTCGCGGGCGGTGAGTCCGTAGGCGCGCAGCTGCAGGCTCACCAGGTCGTCGCCGCCCGCGGACTCCAGCGCCACGGCCACCTGCCCGTCCTCGCCGCCTACGAGTGGGCTGGCGCGCAGCACCACCCAGTGCCCGCTTCCGTCGCGCAACCGTCCCTGGAACCCGCCTGACGTCGCCACCCGGGCCGCGGCCGCCATCGCGCGCATGACCGTCTGGAAGTGCCCCTGGGCGAACACGTCGAACCGGTCCTCCCACTCGTGGGCCGCCGGGGTCGCGGAGCGCACCGAGCCGTCGGCGCCGACCACCACGACGGCAGGGTCCGCGCCGCCGTCGCGACCGCGGATCTCCGCCCGCACAGCCGCTCGGGTCGCGCTCGCGATCGCCGGGAGCACAGCGGCGAGGAAGTCGGTCTCGCGCTCGGTGAAGTCGTGTCCGGAGCGAGCCATGCCGGCGGCTCCCCAGCACGTCCCGTCGACGAGGAAGACCGCCCGGAGCTCGTGCTCGAGACCCAGCGGCCGCCACACGCCGCGGTAGCGCAGGCTGCGCAGTCGCTCGCGCGTCGGCAGGTCGGAGAGCCTGGCCAGCGTCCGTCCCTGGGCCGCGAGGGCGGCGAACCGGTGCGGCTGCGCCGGGGCGAACTCGGCCTCCGCGAGCACGTGCTCGTACTCCTGCGGGATGCGCGCGTCCCCGCTCACCATCGCGCCGATCAGCAGCGTCTCGGGGTCCACGGAGCCCCAGCAGGTCAGGTCGGCGCCGACGGCCTGCTCCACCAGCCGGATCGATGCGGCGTGGAGCTGCGCAACGCCGAGACCCGCTGTGGCCATCGCAGCGATGTCCCGGCGGGCCCGGTCGGCCCGCAGCTCCCACATGCTCGAAGTATCGCCCCGTGACGCCGTCCCCGGCACCCCCGATTTCTGGGATCGACGCGGCCGCGCGGCCGGCCTACCTTCGTCGCATGACGTCGCTGTCGCTCACCCCGGTGGTGTGGACCTTCGCGCTCGTCACCGCGACCATCCATGCGGCCGTGTTCGTGATGGAGGCGCTGCTGATCGAGCGCCCGGCCGTCCACGCAGGGGTCTTCGGGACCCCCACCGACGAGGTGCCGGCGGTGCGGCTGTGGGCGTTCGGCGTGGGCTTCTACAACCTGTTCATCGCCTGCGGCCTGGCCGGTGGAGTGGTCGCGTGGGCAGCCGGTCAGGAGAGTGTGGGCCGAACGCTGGTGCTCTACCTCTGTGCGTTCACGTTCCTGTCCGGGCTGGTCCTCTACGTGGCCGAGCTGCTGGGCTTCGCCAGGACGCCGGGCAAGCAGCTCGCCGGCGCGATCGGCCAGAGCGGCCCGCCACTGATCGCGCTGGTGGCCGCCGCGCTCTGACCGGGCGCCGCGGCCCGCCGGTCAGCGCCAGCGGGTGCGCGCGAGCAGTGCCGCGGTCGCCGCGACCCCGGCGGTCGAGGTGCGCAGCACCGAGGACCCAAGCCGCACCGGCTCGGCACCCACCTGGGCGAACGCGGCGAGCTCCTCGTCGCTGATGCCGCCCTCCGGCCCGACCACGATGACGATCTCACCACGCCCCGGCACCGGCAGGTCCGCGAGCGGGCCGGAGGCGGCCTCGTGCAGGACCACCGGCACGGACGCGTTCTTCAGCAGCGCGACGACGTCGTCGAGCCCGACCACGTCGGTCACCTCGGGGAACCAGGACCGGCGGGCCTGCTTGGCGGCCTCCCGCGCGGTGGTGCGCCACTTGGCCAGCGACTTCGCGGCGCGGTCGCCCTTCCAGACCGCGACGCAGCGCGCGGCCGCCCACGGCACGATCACGTCGACGCCCACCTCGGTGAGCATCTCCACGGCCAGCTCGCCGCGGTCGCCCTTGGGGATCGCCTGGACCACGACGACCCTCGGCATCTCCGGCTCGAGGGTCCGGACCTCGTCGACCGTCGCGGTCAGGTCGGCCTTGCCGGTGCCGGTCACGGTCGCGGTCACCGTCGTACCGGCGCCGTCGGTCAGCGCGACCTGCTCGCCGACGCGGATGCGCTTCACGACGACCGCGTGCCGGCCCTCGTCACCCTCGAGGGTCACCGTCGCCCCGGCGGACAGCCCCGCGAGGTCGGCGTGCACGAACGTCGGCAGGCTCATCAGCGCGGCCCGAACGCTTCGCGGAACCGGCTGAACACCGACTTGGGCGCCTCGTGCACGTGCCCGTCGGGCGACTCCTCGTCGCGGAGCGCGGCGAGCTCGCGCAGCAGCTCCTCCTGCCGCTCGTCGAGACGCGTCGGCGTCTCGACCACGACCCGCGCGACGATGTCGCCGCGGCCGGAGCCGCGCAGCATCGGCACGCCGCGGCCGCCGATGACGACCTCGGTGCCGGACTGCGTGCCGGGCCGGATGTCGAGCTCGACGCTGCGCTCGGTGTCGCTGTCCTCGGCGGCCAGGTCGGCCTCGAGCAACGGCAGCTCGATCGTGGTGCCGAGCGCGGCCGCGGTCATCGGCACCGTCACGGTGCAGTGCAGGTCGTGGCCCGCGCGGACGAACACGGGGTGGTCGGCCACGTGCATCTCGACGTAGAGGTCGCCGGCGGGCCCGCCGCCGGGGCCGACCTCGCCCTGGCCGGAGAGCTGGACCCGGGTGCCGGTGTCGACGCCGGCGGGAATCTTGACCGTGAGGGTACGACGCGACCGCACCCGACCGTCGCCGGAGCACTCCCGGCACGGCTCGGGGATGATCGTGCCGTAGCCGCGGCAGGCCGCGCAGGGGCGCATCGTGCGGATCTCGCCGAGGAACGAGCGCTGCACCGCGACCGTCTCGCCGTGCCCGTGGCAGGTCTCGCAGGTCTGCGGGGACGAGCCGGGCGCCGCGCCGTCGCCGCCGCACACGCTGCACAGCACGGCGGTGTCGACCTTGAGCTCGCGGGTCGTGCCGAAGGCGGCCTCCGCCAGGTCGACGTCGAGGCGGATCAGCGCGTCCTGGCCGCGACGGGTCCGCGGCCGAGGACCGCGGCCACCGCCGCCGGCACCGCCCCCGCCGCCGAAGAAGGCGTCCATGATGTCGGTGAACGAGAACCCCTGGCCCGCGCCGGCGAACCCACCGGCCCCGCCGCTGAACGGGTCGCCGCCGAGGTCGTACATCCGCCGCTTCTCCGGGTCGGAGAGCACCTCGTAGGCGCGGGTGACGTCCTTGAACCGTTCCTGGGTCTCCGGGTCCGGGTTCACGTCGGGGTGGAGCTGCCGGGCGAGCTTCCGGTACGCCTTCTTGATGGCGTCGCCGTCCGCGTCCCGGGCAACCCCGAGGGTCTCGTAGAGGTCCTGACTCACTGAGTTGTCGTCGCTCTCTGTCGTCTATTCGTCGAGGATCCGGCTCACGTAGCGCGCCACCGCGCGCACCGAGGCCATCGTCCCTGGGTAGTCCATGCGGGTGGGCCCCACGATGCCCAGCGTCGCCAACGCCTCGTCACCCGGGCCGTAGCCGGTGGCGACGACCGAGGTCGAGGCGAGCTCCTGGTAGGGGCCCTCGTGACCGATGCGCACGGTCACGGTCGAGGAGGAGGTGGCCTCCCCGAGCAGCTTGAGCAGCACCACGTGCTCCTCCAGCGCTTCGAGCATCGGACGGATGGAGGTGTCGAACCCGTCGCCGAACCGGGCCAGGTTCGCCGTACCGCCGACCGCCACGCGCTCGTCGGCGCGGTGGTCGCTCATCGCCTCGACCAACGAGGCGGCGAGGGCCGCGATCGGGGCCCGCTTGCCGGGTTCGTACTCGTCGGGGAGCTGCACGAGCTTGTCGGAGGCGTCCGCGAGGCGCTCCCCCGTCACCGCACGGTTGAGCCGGGTGCGCAGGTCGGCGACGTCGTCCTCCTCGAGCGCCTCCGGCAGCTCGACCACGCGCTGCTCCACGCGGCCGGTGGAGAGGATCAGCACGAGCAGCAATCGGGTGCCGGTCAACGGGACCACCTCGACGTGGCGCACCGTCGAGCGCGACAGCGTCGGGTACTGCACCACCGCCACCTGCCGGGTCAGCTGCGCGAGCAGCCGCACGCTTCGCTGCACCACGTCGTCGAGGTCGACCGCACCCTCGAGCAGGGTGGCGATCGCCCGCTTCTCGGCCGCCGAGAGCGGCTTGACCGCGCTCAGCCGGTCGACGAAGAGCCGGTAGCCCTTGTCGGTGGGGATCCGCCCGGCGCTGGTGTGCGGCTGGGTGATGAACCCCTCCTCCTCCAGCGCGGCCATGTCGTTGCGCACCGTCGCGGGGCTCACGCCGAGCCGGTGCCGGTCCACGAGCGCCCGCGAGCCCACCGGCTCCTGGGTGGCCACGTAGTCCTCGACGATCGCGCGCAGCACGGCCAGCTTGCGGTCCTCGCTCACGTCCTCGCCTCCTCGACCCTCGTCACCGACCCTGGCACTCCCCCGTTCCGAGTGCCAATCGTACCCACCTCGACCAGCCCCTCGCGAGCGCGCACCGTAGCGTGACGGCCATGAGTGACCTCCCCCACGACCAGGGTTTCCACGAGATCGCCGACCGATGCTGGGTCGCCCGCTTCGAGCTCCTCGACGTCAACGTCGGGCTCGTCGGCGGTGAGCGCGGCCTGCTGGTGGTCGACACCCACGCCTCGGAGCAGCGGGCCCGCCAGGTCGTCGAGCAGGTCCGCCGACTCGGCGTCGGCGAGGTCGTCGCGATCGTCAACACCCACGACCACTTCGACCACACGTTCGGCAACGCCGTCTTCTCGCAGGAGTACGGCGGACCGCCGGTGATCGCGCACGAGCAGGCCGCCGAGCTGCTGGCCGTGCGCGGCCCGGAGCTCAAGGCCGAGGCCGCCGCCGACGACGACCCGCGCAGCGCCGAGTTCGCCGACACCGAGCTGCTGCTGCCCACCGAGACGTTCTCGTCCGCGCGCGTGGTCGACCTCGGGGACCGGCTCGTGGAGCTGGTCCACCCCGGCCGCGGCCACACCGCCGGCGACGCGATCGTGCGGGTGGGCGACGCCGACGTGGTCTTCGCCGGCGACATCGTCGAGCAGTCCGGCAACCCCGGCTTCGGCGAGGACTGCTACCCGATGGAGTGGCCGGCCAGCCTCGACCTCGTGGTCGGGATGCTGACGCCGGAGACGGTGGTCGTGCCGGGCCACGGCACGCCGGTCGACCTCGACTTCGTGCAGGAGCAGCGCAGCGCGATCGGTGTCGTCGCGGAGACGATCCGCGACCTGGCGTCGCGCGGCGTGGCCCTGGCCGACGCGCTCGACGCGACCGAGTGGCCCTACCCGGCCGAGGAGCTGCGGCACGCGGTGGCCCGCGGCTACGAGCACCTCCCCCGCGCCGCCCGGTCGCTGCCCCTGCTCTGAGGACTCAGCAGCCGCGGCGGCGCGCCCGGGTGAGCCACAGCGCGCCGAGCACCAGAAACACCAGCCACGGCGCGTGCAGCAGCATCGCCAGCCCGATCAGCAGCAGGAGCAGCGGCACGAACGGCACCCGCTGCCGGCGCGCCGGCGGACGGTACGACGGCCACGCGCCGGGACGTGCTGCCGCGACGGCGGCCGCCGCGCGGCGGGGCGCCGAGCCGATCGGGTGGGGAGCCGGCAGGTCGCGGAACAGCCCGGACACCTCCGAGACCGTGCGGGCCGCGAACGCCCGGTCCGCGCGCTCGTCGTACTCCTCCCGGCTGAGCCGCCCGGCCGCGTAGTGCTCGCCGAGCGCCTGCACCGCCGCCTCGCGGTCGGCGTCACCGATCCGGACGCTCGAGCCGGGGCCCCAGACGTTGCCGGTGGTCATTCGGGGTCTCCCTCCGCGAGCAGACCGTAGAGCCGGCGGCGGGTCTCGGCGAGGATCTCGGCCGCCTCGGCCTGCTGCTGGCGGGTGCCGGTGGTCACCACCTGCCACACCGCGCCCATCACCTGGCCGATCACCGGCTTGAGGTCGGGCCCGGACGACTCGCGCTCCGCGGACGCCGCCTCGTCGAAGGCGCGCCAGGTGGCGGCGAGCTCGTCGGGGTGCTCCTCGACGTAGGCCCGGCCCTCGTCGGTCAGCCGCAGCAGCCTGCGCCCCTCACCGTCGGTGCCCTCGACCAGGCCCTCGTCCTCGAGCTGCTGCACGGTCGGGTAGACCGAGCCGGGGCTCGGCTTCCACGCCCCGCCGGAGCGCTCGGCGATCTGCTGGATGATCTGGTAGCCGTTCATCGGCTCGACCGCCAGCACGTCGAGGATGGCCGCGCGCACGTCACCGCGGCGCACCTTGGGCCCGCGCGGCGCCTGCACGCCGGACTGCGCCAGGCCGATCAGGCCCTGCAGCCACGGCGGCGGGCCGGAGCTCCACGGCGCGCCGCGACGGCCGTGGCCAGAGCCCCCGCGGGGGTCGTCCCAGGGGCTGTCCCACCCGTGTCCCATGTCGTTCTCCCTCCGAGCGTTCGCGATACCTCGACGATATATCGCGACCGTTCGGCCGACAAGAGGTTTGCGCCGCGGCGCGGGGTCCGCCGGGAGCGGCCAGGGACGACGTACGGTTCTCGCCATGCACGACCGCTACGGAACCGACGTCCTCAACACCGACTGGCGCGCCCCCAAGCGCGGCCGCGCCGTCGAGATCGACGCCGACAAGGGCCTGGTCGTCGAGGAGGTCACCACCGACTGGTGCGGGGAGATCGTCGCGGTCGAGCGCGACCTGATGACGGTGGTCCTCGAGGACCGGCGCGGCAAGCGCCGCACGTTCCCGCTCGGTCCCGGGTTCCTGCTCGAGGGCGTCCCGGTGATCCTCGTGCCGCCCACCCGCAGCGGCCCCCAGGTCGCCACGCGCACGGCGTCGGGATCCGTCGCGGTCCCGGGCAGCAAGGCCCGGGTCGCCCGCGCCAGCCGGATCTTCGTCGAGGGCCGCCACGACGCCGAGCTGGTCGAGAAGGTCTGGGGCGACGACCTGCGGCTCGAGGGGGTGGTCGTGGAGTACCTCGAGGGCGTCGACGACCTGGCCGAGCAGCTGCGCGACTTCCGGCCCGGCCCCGAGCGGCGCGTCGGCGTCCTGGTCGACCACCTCGTCGCCGGCTCCAAGGAGAGCCGGATCGCGCAGAGCGTGGCGCGCAGCCCGCTGGGCAAGCACGTGCTGATCGTGGGGCACCCGTTCATCGACATCTGGCAGGCGGTCAAGCCCGACCGGCTGAAGATGAAGGCGTGGCCGACCATCCCGCGCAACGTCGAGTGGAAGAAGGGCGTGTGCCAGTCGCTCGGGTGGCCGCACCGCGACCAGGCCGACATCGCCCGCGCCTGGAAGCACATCCTCGCGCAGGTCTCGTCGTACGCCGACCTCGAACCGGCCCTGCTCGGTAGGGTCGAGGAGCTGATCGACTTCGTCACCGCCCAGGAGGCGTCATGAGCTACCCACCCGGCCCGCCGGCCCCGCCGCCCGGAGAGGGCGAACCGCCCCAGGGCTACGGCTCCGGCCAGGTCGCCGTGCCGAGCTCGGAGGAGCGCAACTGGGCGCTGGCGTCCCACGTCGGGACCTTCGTCGCGGCCTGGTTCGCGATGGGCTTCCTCGCGCCGCTGATCATCATGCTGGTCAAGGGCAACGACTCGGCGTTCGTGCGCCGGCACGCGGTGGAGTCGCTGAACTTCCAGATCTCGCTGCTGATCTACCTGGTGATCAGCTTCATCCTGGCGTTCGTGCTGATCGGGTTCGTGCTGATGGCCGCGGTCGGCCTGTTCGCGCTGATCGTCATCATCCTCGCGACCGTGAAGGCCGCGAACGGCGAGGACTACCGCTACCCGCTCTGCATCCGCCTGGTCAGCTGAGCAGCACCCGCGAGCTCAGGGCAGCAGGTCGCGCACGACCGCGTCGGCGAGCAGCCGCCCGCGCAGCGTGAGTACGACGCGACCTGCCTCGAGCGCCGCCGGCTCGACGAGGCCCCGCTCGACCTGGTCCGGCAGCGCCGCACGCCCGCCCGCGTCGAGCACCTCGACGGGCAGGCCCGCGCGCAGCCGCGTCTCGAGCAGCACCCGCTCGACGCGCCGCGTCTCGTCGTCGAGGACCTCGCGGGCGTGCGCCGGGCTCACGCCCGAGCCGATACGCGCGGCGTAGGCGGCGGGGTGCTTGACGTTCCACCAGCGCACCCCGCCCACGTGCGAGTGCGCCCCCGGCCCCACTCCCCACCAGTCCGCCCCGGTCCAGTAGAGGACGTTGTGCCGGCACGCCGCGGCGTCGTCGCGCGCCCAGTTCGACACCTCGTACCACCGCAGGCCGGCGGCCTCGAGGGCGGCGTCGGCGGCGAGGTACTTGTCGGCCAGGTCGTCGTCGTCGGGCATCGCGACCTCGCCGCGCCGGATCCGGCGCGCCAGCGCGGTGCCCTCCTCGACGATGAGTGCGTAGGCCGACAGGTGGTCGGGCTCACAGGCGAGCGCGGCGTCGAGGGAGGTCTGCCAGTCCGCGGCCGACTCCCCCGGCGTGCCGTAGATCAGGTCCAGGCTGACCTGCTCGAACCCCGCCTTGCGAGCCCACGCCACGACGTCGGGGACCCGGGCGGGATCGTGGGTGCGGTCGAGCACGTCGAGCACGTGGGGCATGGCCGACTGCATCCCGAACGAGACCCGGTTGATCCCTCCGGCCCGCAGCTGCTCGAGGTCGGCGAGGTCGACGCTGTCGGGGTTGGCCTCGGTGGTCACCTCGGCGTCCGGTGCGAGGCCCAGCTCGTCGCGCACCGCGGCGACGATCCGGGTCAGGTCGCCCGGCGGCAGCAGCGTCGGGGTGCCGCCGCCGAAGAACACCGTGTCGACGCGAAGGTCGGCGTCGCCGAGCACCTTGCGCGCCTGTCGGATCTCCGCGATCGCGGCATCGGCGTACGACGTGCGCGAGGCTCCCGGCGCGTCCCCCAGCTCATCCGCGGTGTAGGTGTTGAAGTCGCAGTAGCCGCACCGGACCCGGCAGAACGGGACGTGCACATAGAGCCCGAACGGCCGCTGCCCGAGGCCCGCCACGGCAGCCTCCGGGAGCGCACCGTCGCTCGGGACGGGCTCACCCTCGGGCAGAACGGACGGCATCCCCGAATCGTGTCACGGGCTCATCCCGGCACGGAGGGCTGGCCTTCGAGGCGTCGCAGCCACGCCCGCGCGCCGAGCCCCTCGAGCACCTCGCGGGCCTCCCGCACCAGCAGCTCATCTTCTTCACTGCGGCCGTGCTGACGCAGCCAGCGACCCAGCTCGCCCTGCGCACGCGCGCGATAGTGTGGCGAACCCCACCGGGCGTAGTCGTCGACCGCGGACCGGAGCAGGCGCTCGACCGCCTCCTGGTCCGACTGCGGGTCCGCCTCGGCCAGGAGGGCGGTGAACAGCGCCCGGTGCGCGCGCACCCCCAGCGGCACCCGTCGTCGCTTGGCATCCTGCTCCACGATCGCCATCAGCTCTCGCGCGGTGTCGAGGTCGCCGCGGGCCAGGGCGAGGTCCATGGCGAGGGGCCAGATGTGCACGAAGTCGTCCCACAGGCCCGACTGCTCATGCATCAGCCGCGCGGCCTCGACCGCGTGTCGCAGCGCGAGGTCCGTCCGGCCATGGGACTGCTCGACCGCGGCGCCGGCGAACGCCACCCAGCCGTTGTCCGCCTTCCCGTCGGTCTCGGGCGGACCTGCCGCTCCCCAGGGGTCCTCGAAGGGCTCATCGCGGACGACGGCGACGAAGCCCCGGGTGGCGGCGGCGACCACCCGGAGCACGATGGAGGTGCTGACGCTCTCCGTCTCGACGCCGCCCAGGACCTCCGCCAGCTCCTCCCACCGCCCGGAGCCGAGCATCGCCAGGGCCAGGTTGGCCCGGGCGTAGTCGTGCCACACGGCCACGCCGGCCCGCTCGGCCACCTCGACCGCCTCCCGCCCGACTTCGAAGGCCTTGCCGAGGTCCTCGTTGTAGCCGTCAACGGTGAGGTTGAGCAGGCAGCCGGCCAGGACGTGCGGAAGGTGGTCTTCGCGGGCGATGTCGGCCGCGGCGTGCATCAGCACCCGGGCGGTGTCGGCGGCCGCGATCGTGACGCTGTAGGAGATGCTGAGCACACGCAGGGCGTTCGCGAGCTGCTCCCTGTCACCGATCCGCTCCGCGATCTGGATGCGCCGGTCACAGACCTCGCGGTTGCGGTCCTCCTCCCCCATGGAGCCGAGTGCGGTGCTCAGCACGGAGGCGAGCGCCAGCAGCGCCCGGTCCGCGTCCTCCGGCGGGTCGGTCCACAACGCGTCCCAGCGCGGGTCGGCGATGCTCACGGCACCGTTGTAGTCGCCGGTCATGGTGAGGGCGGCGGCGTGAGCAGCGGCGGCCATCGCCGCCGCGACCGCGTCACCCACGAGGTCGCCGGCCTCGACGGCGGCGCGGGCGTGCGGCAGCGCCGCCACGTAGTCGCCGGCGTCCACCAGCGCCCATGCGGCCGCGCCCTCGAGCCGCGCACGGGTGGCGTCGTCCCGCGCACGGTCGAGTGCCTGGAGCAGGTGGCCGGCCGACTCGCGGACCGCGCCGAGGGCCCGAGCACGAGTGGCCGCACGCTCCAGGTGCGCGATGGCCCTCTCCTCGAGCTCGGAGACGTCGGGCTCGTCCGGCATGGCGGCGACCGCATCGAGGTAGTGCTGGGCGATGAGCGGAGCCAGCTCGCCCGAGAGGTCTTCTTGGGCCTCGCCCTGCCGGGCGACCGCCAGGTGGATCGTCCGGCGCTCGCGCCGTGCCAGGCTGCCGTAGGCGACCTGGCGCACCACGCTCTGCACGAACTGGTACTGGCCGAACTCGGCACTGAACCGGCTCGTCATCTGGCTGAGGATCTGCTGGCGCACCAGCCCGGCGAGCAGCTCGTCGAGGTTCGGCAGCTCCGGGCACAGCTCGGCGATCTCGTCGCGCGAGAAGGCGTTGCCCACCACGCTCGCGCGTTCGACGAGCCGCCGCTGCTCCGGGTCCAGGGCGTCGAGCCTCGCCGAGATCAGCGCCTGCAGCGAGGCCGGGGCTCCGATCGAGTCGAGGTCGAGTGCCGCCGGCTCGGCCAGCACGTACTGGCCACCGCGGGGCACGACGAAGTCGCGGTCGATCAGCGACCGCACCGTCTCGACCGCGAAGAGCGGCACGCCCTCGGCTCGTGTCACCAGGGACAGCCGCGCCTCCTCGGGCAGCCCGACGACCAGCCCGTCGAGCAGGCTCGCGACGTCCCCGTCGGCCAGCCCCGCCAGGTGGCTCACCGTGGCGCGCCGGTTCACGGCGAGCGCGGGGTGCCGCTCGTGCAGGGCGGGTCGTCCCAGCAGCAGCACGAAGCAGGGGAAGGCGGCAGTGGCCAGGAGGTGCTCGATGAACTGCACGACACCGTCGTCCGCGTGGTGGGCGTCGTCGATCACCAGCACCACCGGGTGCTCGTCCTCCCCCACCCGCTCGAAGAAGGCCGCCCAGGCGGAGAACAGGTCCTCGCGCTGGAAGCTGCCCGTCGACCCGACCCCGAGCAGGGCTGCCAACCGGGGCCGGAGCCACTCCCGCTCGGACCCGTCGGCCACGTACCGGTCGAGACCGAGCTCGAGGAGGTCGGCCAGCCGCTGGGCCGACTCGTCGCCCTCGGCGTCGGGCTGGAGCGTCCGCAGCCGCGCCCGCACCGCCTCGGACAGCGCGAAGTAGGCCATGCCCTCGCCGTAGGCGACGCAGCGGCCGCTGTGCCACCGCGTGGTCATGGTGAGGCCGTCGACGTACTTCTCGAACTCCCAGCCGAGCCGCGACTTCCCCAGCCCCGCCTCCCCGACCATGACCAGCAACGCCGGCTGCCGGCTCTCGACGCAGGCGTGGAACAGCTCCTTGACCAGCCGCAGCTCGCGGTCCCGTCCCACCAACGGCGCCTCGAGCCCGTCCGCCCGCTGCGCGCCGCCGACGGCAGCGACGACAGCGTGCACGGACCAGAGCGGGACCGGCTCCGCCTTGCCCTTGAGGGGGTGGCTGCCCACGTCCAGGTAGGTGATCGCCGACGACGTGAGCAGCCGGGTCGTCTCGTCGACCCAGACCTGACCGGGAGCGGCGGCGGACTGGACCCGCGACGCGGTGTTGACGGCGTCACCGGCGACCATGCCCTGCTGCTGCGCCCCCACCGTCACAGCCACCTCGCCGGTCACGATCCCGACGCGCATCGCCAGGTCCGGCACGCCGATGTCCTGACCCATCGCCTCGACGGCGTCGACCAGCTCCAGTCCCGCGCGCACCGCCCGCTCCGCGTCGTCCTCGTGCGCGGTCGGCACCCCCAGACCGCCATCACCGCGTCTCCGATGAACTTCTCCACCGTGCCGCCGTAGCGACCGATCACCTGCCGGCACTCGTCGAAGTAGCGGCTCAGCAGCTCGCGCACGTCCTCCTGGTCGCGCTGCTCCGACAGGGAGGTGAAGCCCACCAGGTCCCCGAACAGCACGCTCGTCACCCGCCGCGCGGACACCGGCCCGGCGGACGCTGCAGGCGCGGCTCCGGCCTGCGGCGCCCCGCACTCGTTGCAGAACTTCGCGCCGGGCACCAGGTCTGCGCCACAGCCGGCGCACGCCGGCCCGGCCAGCGACGCGCCGCAGCTGTTGCAGAACCTGGCTCCGTCCGGCTGCGCGGAGGCGCACTGACGGCAGGTCGTCACCGTGCGACTCCCGCCGCTCGGTACGACGCGAGCCGCGACTCGAGCTCGGCGGTCCAGGCGACCGCCCCGACCTCGACGAAGAACGCCCGGGCCGCCGCGAGCAGGCCCTCCCCCTCCTCATCGCCTCCTCGCCGGGTCAGCCACACGCCGAGGTCCGCCTCGGCGAGGGCGCGGAACATCCGCGAGCCCCACTCCTCGTAGAGGTCGATGGCCGTGCGCAGGCCGTGCTCGACCGCTGGGTCCTCGGCGTCCGCACGCCATGCCCACAGCGCCTCGGCCCGGGTCAGGTGCGCGCGTAAGGAAGGCGGCATGCGCCCCGCGGTGTCGCGCACCAGCGAGATGAGCCGCTCGAAGGTGACGCCGTCGCCCTGACGCACCGCGAGCTCGGCCGCGTGGGCCCACAGGTAGGGGAAGTCGTCCCACAGCCCGGAGACGCTGTGCGCCGCCTCGACGGCCTGGCGGCCCAGCGCGACCGCATCCTCCGGGCGGCCCTCCCGCAGCGCGGCCCGGGCCTCGCAGTGGATCTGCCACGACTGGGTGCCGACGTCGCTCGACCTCGGCCGCGTGGCCGTGGTCCAGGGCAGGTCCCACGACCGGCCGCACGCGTCCGCGACGCTGGCCTCGGCGGCCAGGAAGGTCGCCGTGTTGGCCTCCTCCGCATCCTCCTCGCCGAGCCGTGCCTCGAGCTCGGCCCAGTCGCCGTGCTGCAGCAGCGCAAGCACCAGGTTGACCCGGGCGAAGGAGATCATCATCGAGTGGCCGGCGCCGGTGGCGACCTCGAGCGCTTCGCGGCCGAACTCCATCGACTCCCGCAGGTTCTCGGCCAGGCTCTCGGAGGTGAGGTTCACCAGCGCCCGCGCCAGCACGACCGGACGGTGCTGCTCGCGCGCGAGGTCCGCGCCGGCACGCGTGAGCAGCTTGCTCAGCGACGAGACGCCGATGCCGGAGTAGTAGAGAGCCAGCGCCAAGAACGTGTCGGCGACCTCGTCCTCGGCACCCACCTCCTCGGCCAGCCGGAGCCGGGTCTCCATCAGGTCGAGGCAGTCCTGGCCGAGGTCACGCCGGGTGGTGATCAGGACCCTCGACAGGGCGAGCTGCGCCGCGGTGGCGTCCGGCCGGTCCTTCAACGCCGTCCACCGCGGCTCCGCGATCGCCGCGGCGGCCTCGGAGTCGACCAGCCCGCCCAGAAGGCTTCGCGCCTGGATGGCCGCGGCGACCCCCGCGGCGACGGCGTCACCGAGCTGGTCGAACAGCCGCACGGCCTCCGCGGCGTGGGCGACGGCCTCGTCGTACTTCCCGGCCTGGCTGAGCGAGTCGGCGAGCTCGCCGCTGAGCCGCGCCCGGGTCGCGTCGTCCCCGGCGTTGGCCAGGGCCTTGGCCAGGTGCCCGGCGGCCTCGCCGGGTGACCCCAACCGCGAGGCGCGCTCGGACGCGCGCTCCAGTGCGGCGATCGCCCGCAGCTGCAGGTCCGAGACGTCCGGGTCGCCGGGCACCGCCTCCAGCGCGTCGAGGTAGTGCTGGGCGACCATGGGGACGACGTCCTCCGCGGCGTCCACCTCCGCGAGCAACAGCTCGACGACCGCCAGGTGGGTCGCCTTGCGGTCGCGCCGCGAGAGCGTCGAGTAGGCGACCTGGCGGACCGCGGACTGGACGAACTGGTACTGCCCGAACTCCGCGCTCAGCCGGCTCGACTCCCGGCTCAGGATCTGAAGCCGCACCAGCCCGGCCAGGACCAGGTCGAGCTCCTCGACCTCGGGGCAGATCGCAGCGAGCTCGTCGCGGTGGAAGGAGCCGCCGAGCACGCTGGCCCGATCGACGAGCCGGCGCTGCTGCGGCGACAGCGTGTCGAGCCGGGCGCTGATCAGCGCCTGGAGGGACGCGGGCGCCCCGACCGCGTCGAGGTCGAGCGAGGCCGCGTCCGCGAGGACGTACTGGCCGCCGCGCGGGACGACCAGGTCGCGGTCGATCAGCGACCGGACCGTCTCGACCGCGAACAGCGGCACGCCCTCGGCCCGCTCGACGAGCCGGCGGCGCACGTCGTCGGGCAGCCCGGCGACCAGACCGCCGAGGAGCTCGGACATGTCGCCGTCGGAAAGGGTCGGCAGGTGCAGCACAGTCACGCGACGGTTCGCGGCCAGCTCGGGGTGGCTGTCCAGGAGGCCGGGCCGGGCGAGCATCAGGACGAAGCAGGGGAACGTCGCGACCGCCAGGAGGTGCTCGACGAAGGCGATCAGCCCCTCGTCGGCGTGCTGCGCGTCCTCGATGACGAGCACCACCGCGTCCGCGCCGGCACCGGCGCGCTCCAGGAACGTCGTCCACGCCGAG
Source organism: Nocardioides sp. (assembly GCA_051960495.1). Classification (GTDB taxonomy): domain Bacteria; phylum Actinomycetota; class Actinomycetes; order Propionibacteriales; family Nocardioidaceae; genus Nocardioides_B. The sequence goes on from JBQCEF010000323.1 coordinate 17,236, forward strand.
AACAGGTCCTCGCGGGTGAAGGTCCCGACCGAGCCGATGCCGAGCAGCGCTCCCAGGCGCGGCCGCAGCCAGCTGCGTTCCTGCTCGTCGGGCACGTAGCGAGCCAACCCGTTCTCCAGCAGCTGCTCGGGGTCGGGCTCGTGGTCGTCGTCGGCCTCGGTCGAGGCGGCACCCAGGCGCCCGCGGACCGCCTCGGCCAGCGCGTAGAAGGCCACCCCCTCGCCGTACGCGACGCACCGGCCGGCGTGCCAACGGGTCGGCATGGTGAGCCCGTCGACGTACTTCTCGAACTCCCACGACAGCCGGGACTTCCCGATCCCGGGATCGCCGTCCACGATCGCGAGGCTCGGTCGGCCGGTCTCCTGGGCGACGTGGAACAGCTCCTTGACCAGGCGCTGCTCGCGGTCACGGCCGACGAGCGGCGCCTCCAGCCCGTCGGCGCGCTGGCCGCCCCCACGTCCGGCGACGACGGCCCGCACCGACCACAGCGGCACCGGGTCGACCTTGCCCTTCAGCTGGTGGCTGCCGGCGTCGACGAAGGTGATCGCCGACGACGTGAGCAGCCGGGTGGTCTCGTCGACCCACACCTGGCCCGGCACCGCGACCGACTGCACCCGCGAGGCGGTGTTCACCGCGTCTCCGGCCACCATGCCCTGCTGCTCGGCTCCCACGGTCACGGCGACCTCGCCGGTCACGATCCCGACGCGCATGGCCAGCCCGGTGACACCGACGTCCTCCCCGATCGCCGCCACCGTGTTGACCAGCTCCAGCCCGGCCCGGACGGCTCGCTCCGCATCGTCCTCGTGCGCGGCCGGGACGCCCCACACGGCCATGACCGCATCGCCGATGAACTTCTCCACGGTGCCGCCGTAGCGGCTGATGATCTGCCGGCACTCGTCGAAGTAGCGGCTGAGCAGCTCGCGCACGTCCTCCTGGTCGCGGGTCTCCGCGAGGGCGGTGAACCCGACCAGGTCGCCGAAGAGCACGCTGGTGACCCGGCGGGCCGACACCGGCTGGACCGGTCCGGGCGGCGCGGCGACATCCGACTGGACCGCGCCGCACCCGCTGCAGAAGCGCGCGCCCGGCACCAGAGCGGCTCCGCACGACACGCAGGTCGGTGCGGTGAGCGGCGCCCCGCAGCTGAAGCAGAACCTTGCGCCGTCCGGCTGTTCACCGACGCCGCAGCCCGAGCACGTCCTCATCGCCTGTGCCTCCCGTTTCCTAGGCCCGCATCAGGCGTCGGTTCACGACCTCGTCAGCTGCGGTTCGGGCCTCGCGCTCCCCTGTCACCGCGGACAGGAAGTCCTCGCGCTCGAGCGCGACGAGCACGCTGTCCTCCACCGCGGTGATGGTGGCGGTTCGCGGTACGTCGCGCAGCAGGCCGATCTCGCCGAAGAAGTCGCCGGGGCCCTCGCGCCGGACCACCGTGCCCTCCTGGGTGACCTCGACCAGGCCGGAGTCGATGACGTAGAAGCGGTCCGAGTCCTCGCCCTCGCGGAGCACCACCTCGCCGGCGGCCACGGGCACCGTGATCAGGCTCCTCGCGAGGGACTCGAGCACGGCGGGGGTCAGCGGGGCGAACATCGGCACCGCCTCGAGCCGGTCGAGGAAGGCAGGGCGACGCAGGCGGGAGTCCAGGCCGCGCATCCGCGGCAGGCCGATGAGCGCCAGGACCGCGACCCCGATGCCCACCACGGCCAGGGCTCCCCGCAGGCCGAGCCAGTGCACGAGGGCCGGCATCACCGCGGCACCGAGCGCCATCGTCGCGATCAGGCAGGCCTCCAGCGCGCCGAACACCCGGCCCAGCACGGCCTCGGGGGTGATCCGCATCAGGATCGTCTCCATGTTGACGTCGACCAACGGGTTGCCGAACCCGAGGAGGACCACCGCGGCGAAGGCCACGGGCGGGGTGGGCCACGCGGTCACCAGCAGCAGCGGCACGGACCACAGCACCACGCCGTAGGTCATGTCCTGCGCGAGCTTGAGCCGCGACGCGCGCGAGATCGCGACGAACCCACCGACGATCGCACCCACGCCGAACATCGAGTCGAGGTAGCCGACCCCCTCCGGCCCGGTGCCGAGGATGTGCACGGCCATCACGACCGTGAACACCGCCGACGCGCCGGCCACGATGGTCTGGGCGGCCACCTCCGCGGTGACGACGAGCAGGTCCTTGTCGTTCCAGATCGAGCGGAACCCCGCCGACACCTCGGTGAGGAACTTCTCCTTGGGCTCGTCCTCGCCGGGGTCGGAGCCGTCGGCCGGTTCGGTGTCCTCGGGCTCACGCCCCGGCACCTGGATCCGCATGATCATCAGCATCGACCACACGAACGTGAGCACGTTCAGCAAGAACACGACCTCGACGTCGGCGACGACGAGGAGGAGGGCGCCGATCGAGGGGCCGACGAAGAAGGCCAGGCTCTCCAGCGTGCTCGAGGTGCCGTTGGACGCGGTGAGCTCCTCGGGCCGGTTCGCCAGCGAGGGCATCAGCGCCCGCTGGGCCGGACGGAAGGCGGTGCTGGCGATCGAGGTGAGCGTCGCGAGCACGAACACGAAGGCCGGGTGCAGGTCGAGGTAGAGGCAGACGACGGCCAGGACGACCAGCACGGCGCGGACGATGTCCGCGGTGATCATCACGGCGCGCCGCGAGTAACGGTCGGCGAAGGTCGCCCCGATCGGGGACGTGAGGGCCAGCAGGGCCATCCGGATCGCGGTCCACACCCCCACCGCGGTGGCGCCGCCCACGCCGTACGCCCACACGGCGACGGCCGTCCCGTAGGCCCAGTCGCCGATCATCGAGCCGGCGAGGGCCAGCTGGACCTTGCGCAGGTTGGGGTTCTTGAAGACCGAGCTGAGCGACGCGAACGTCTCGCGCAACGCTCCCTTGATGGACCGAGAGCCGGGAGGAGCCCCGGGCTCCCCGGCGTCCGACGACGTCTCGGCGACCTCGACCATGGCGTGCCCCTCCGCGAGTCCACCCCGAGAGACTCAACCGACGATAGCGGTCACGCAACCAAAAGTCGCCCATCGCACCAAAATGCGCAGGTCCCGCAACAGAACGGCTGTTGCGGGACCTGCGCGATGCTCGGTCAGGAGTACAGCGCGTCGATCTCGTTCTTGTAGTTCTGTTCGACGACGTTGCGCTTGACCTTCATCGAGGGGGTCAGCTCACCGGACTCGACGGTGAGGTCGTGGTCGAGCAGCTCCCACTTCTTGATGGTCTCCCAGCGGTTGAGCTTGGCGTTGAGCTCCTCGACGTAGTCGCCGACCATCTTCTGGACCTTGTCGGACTTCACGATCTCGGAGTACGACGCACCCGCCATCCCGTTCTCCGCGGCCCAGCCCTCCATCGCCTCGGGGTCGAGCGTGATCAGCGCGATGCAGTAGTTGCGGTCGTTGCCGAACACCAGGAACTGGCTGGCGTAGGGGCACACCGCCTTGAACTTCGACTCGATCGCCGACGGGGCGATGTACTTGCCGCCAGAGGTCTTGAACAGGTCCTTGATCCGGCCGGTGATCGTGAGGTAGCCGTCGGGGTCGATGGCGCCCTTGTCCCCGGTGCGCAGCCAGCCGTCCTCGGTGAGCGAGGACGCGGTCTCCTCGGGCAGGTTGTGGTAGCCGTCCATCACGCCCGGCCCCTTGATCAGGATCTCGTCGTTCTCACCGAGCTTGACCTCGCTGCCCGGGAACACCGGGCCGACCGTGCCGATCTTGTACTGCTCGGGGTGGTTCACGAACGACCCCGCGGAGGTCTCGGTGAGCCCGTAGCCCTCCAGGATCGTGACTCCGGCAGCGTCGAACCACTCGGCGATCTCCTTGTTGAGCGCCGCGGCCCCGGAGATGAAGAAGCGCACCCGGCCGCCGAAGCGCTCCCGGATCTTGCTGAAGACCAGCTTGTCGAACAGCGCGTGCTGCTTGTCGAGCAGGAACGGCACCGGCTGTCCGTCGCGCTTGCGACGCTTGACCTCCAG
>JBQCEF010000324.1:0-3077 GCA_051960495.1 Nocardioides sp.
CCGTGCCGTCGGCGAGCCCCGCGAGCGTCTCGTTGGCCTCCTTGTCGGTCTGGAACCTGGACAGGCCCTTGAGTACGACGGGGAAGCCGGCCATCCGTTCCGCGAACGTGGAGTAGTGCTGCTGCACGAGCAGCGTCGTCGGGACCAGCACGGCCACCTGCTTGCCGTCCTGCACGGCCTTGAACGCCGCTCGCACCGCGATCTCGGTCTTGCCGTAGCCGACGTCGCCGCACACCAGCCGGTCCATGGGCACGGTCTGCTGCATGTCGGCCTTGACCTCGTCGACCGTGGACAGCTGGTCGGGCGTCTCCACGAACGGGAAGGCGTCCTCGAGCTCGCGCTGCCACGGGCTGTCCGGGCCGAAGGCGTAGCCCTTGGTGGCCTGCCGGGCGGCGTAGAGCTTGATCAGCTCCGCGGCGATCTGGCGCACCGCCTTGCGGGCCCGGCCCTTGCGCTTGGACCAGTCCGCACCGCCGAGCCGGTCCAGCGCCGGCTGCTCCCCGCCGACATAGCGGGTGACCTGGTCGAGCTGGTCGGTGGGGACGTAGAGCCGGTCCGGCGGGTGGCCACGCTTGCTGGCGCCGTACTCCAGCACGAGGTACTCGCGGGTCGCGCCCTGCACCTCACGCTGCTTCATCTCGATGTAGCGGCCGACGCCGTGCTGCTCGTGCACCACGTAGTCGCCGCTCTTGAGCTCCAGCGGGTCGATCTGGCGCTTGCGCCGCGCCGGCATCCGCCGCATGTCCTTGGTCGACGACTTCTGCCCCGACAGGTCGTCGCCGGTGAGGACCGCGAGCCCGTCGCCGACGAGGCCGTGGGCGATGCAGGCGGTGGTGACGAGCACCAGGTCCTGCGGCACGTCGTCGGGCGCGGCGAGCTCATCGACGTAGCGCACCGGGACGTCGTGCTCCTTGAGCACCTCGACCATCCGGTGCGCGGGGCCGTGTCCCTCGTTGAGGAGCACGACGCGGCTGCCGCCGGCGAGCCAGGTCTTCATGTCGGAGACGGCGGCCTCGATGTCGCCGCGGTACTCCTCGACCGGCTTCAGCGGCACGGCCCGGGTCTCCACCGCGCCGGCCTCGACGTCGACGTCGGCGCGGACGATCTCGCCCATCACGTCGCGCAGCGGCTCCGTCGGTGGTTGAGGAGCGAGCGTCTCGAAACCGCCCTCCGTTGTGTCGATCCCGAACGGCGACACGCTCCACCACGGCTTGCCCTGGGACAGGCTGAGCGCGCGGACCTCGCCGAGCGAGCGGTACGACGCGGACCGCAGGTCGATCGGCGCCTGGCCGCCACCGGCCGCCGCGGCCCAGGACGCCCCCAGGAACTCCTCGCTCGTCGCGACGAGGTCGTGGGCGCGGCTGCGGGCGCGCTCTGGGTCGAGCACCAGCACGTGCGTGTCGCCCGGCATCAGGTCGACGAGCATCTCCATCTCGTCGACGAGCGCGGGCGCGAGCGACTCCATCCCCTCGACGGCGTGCCCCTCGGCGAGCTTCTCGGTCAGCTCGAGCAGCTGCGGGTGCTCCTCGCCGAGCCGGCGGGCGCGCTCGCGGACCTCGTCGGTCAGCAGCAGCTCACGGCACGGCGGCGCCCACAGCCGGCTCACCGGCTCGAGGGTGCGCTGGTCGGCCACCGCGAACGAGCGGATCTCCTCGACCTCGTCGCCCCAGAACTCGACCCGGAGCGGGTGCTCCTCGGTCGGCGGGAAGACGTCGACGATGCCACCGCGCACGGCGAACTCGCCCCGCTTCTCGACGAGGTCGACGCGCGAGTACGCCGCCCCCGCGAGCCGTCGTACGACGTCCTCGAGGTCCGCCTCGGACCCGACGGTCAGCTCGACCGGCTCCAGGTCGGCCAGCCCCTTGACCTGGGGCTGCAGCACCGAGCGCACCGGCGCGACGACGACCTTGAGCGGTCCGTTGGTCGGGTCGTCGCCGGGGTGCGCGAGGCGCCGCAGCACGGCCAGCCGGCGCCCGACGGTGTCGCTTCGGGGCGAGAGCCGCTCGTGCGGCAGCGTCTCCCACGACGGGTAGTAGGCGACCAGCGCCGGGTCCATCAGGCTGCCGAGCGCCTCGACGAGGTCCTCGGCCTCCCGGGCGGTCGCGGCGACGGCGAGCACGGTGCGGCCCGCATCGACGAGCCCGCGCACCACGAACGGGCGCAGCGCCGCAGGGCCGGTGAGGTCCAGCGCGGGCACGGTGCCGGCGCGGGCGTCCTCGAGCGCCGTCGCCAGCACCTTGTCCTCGAGGACGAGGTCGGCCAGCCCTTGCACACCCACGCTGCGGCTCCTTGCTCTGTGGCCCGTCCCGGCGGCCCGGGACAACACGATCGCCCCCTTCCGGCGAGCCGAGGGGGTCGGTCGCGGCCAGGGGGTCCAGCGGACCAGTCTACGGGGCGCGCCGAGCCGCTCCCGGCGACCAGAAGGACGTGCAGCCTCCCGCGACCTAGCGCAGCCAGCGGCGGTGCTTCTTGCGCTCCAGCTCGGCCCGGGCCTCGGCGTAGTCCGCCAGCGACTCCTCGCCCCGGGCCTGCTCCCACGCGTGAAGGCGGCCGAGCGCGAAGACGTGCTCGCCGTCCGCGGGCGCCCCCTCCTCGACCCCCATCCGGTGCAGCAGTCCGCGGGTGAGCAAGGTGTCCCGGTGCGAGCCGAGGGTGTCTTGCACCCGCTCGGCGAGGGCGGCCATCGTCGCGGCGCGCTCGCCGAGCGCCGGGGCCAGCGCCTCGGCGGCGTAGCGAGCACGCTTGGCCGCCTTGCGTACGTCGTGGAGCGCCAGCTCGCGCTCGTCCCCCGGCCCCGCGCGGTCCGCCGCCCGAGCCCGCCGCCGGACCCGCCGCCAGTCCTTGCGCAGCCGGTCCCGGGCCGCCTTGCCGGTGACCCGGTCCCAGGCAAGGTCGTCGGCGAGCGCGTCGAGATCCGCGACCATCCGCTCGTAGCGGTCGGAGGCGAGCAGCTGCTCGACCTGCAGGCGCGCGGCCGTGCCGGCCTGCCCCCGGTGCTGCTCGAGCCGCTCGGTCACCGAGTCCGGCACCTCGAGGGCGGACGCCGCGTCGAGCCGGCCGTGGACGACCTCGAGGTC